>JBFJYC010000350.1:0-2712 GCA_041622815.1 Spongiibacteraceae bacterium
GCCGGGGACGAGCTATCAGCGGTGGAAAGCACCGACGACGGGCCGGAAGTCGGCGCCGATGAGCGGGCGGCTTTATTTGATGATTTTCCGGTGCAGGACGCTGTGCCGGATTCCGCGAACTTGGTGATTCCCAGTGCCGGCTTCAATCTGAAGGGCTATCTGGCGGAGCTTGAACAGGCCTATATCGAGCAGGCGCTGAGCGAGACCAGCGGCACGGTGACTCGTGCCGCCGAGTTGCTGGGTTTGCAGCGCACCACGCTGGCGGAAAAAATGAAGAAATTTGGCATGGTCAGCGACCGCTGAGCCGGCTTTTTTATCCAGCGCCAATGTTCTGACGCAAACTTTCCGATAAAATCCTAACTACTTGATAAATATACAATAAATAGATTGGCATGTGTTTTGCTCAACTGACCCTACAACAGTCAGTGCGATGCCAGAACCATGACACAGCCAGCAGCAGACACGCGTAACCCCTCAGCGGCGATCGATTCCCAAGCGGAATGGACCGGGCAGCATGTCGGCGAATTGATTGCCACCTACCAGCTCCTGCAAACCCAGGTCCAGCTCCTTACCGATGAGCTGACACTGGTGCGTCAGGCGCAGGAGCGCGAGCGCGCCGAAAAGCAGCGTCTGGAATCGCGCTTTGACGGCATGCTGTCGGTATTGCCCGCCGGAGTGGTGCAGGTCGACAGCAACAATGTCATCACCGAAATCAACGCCGCGGCGCAAACCATTCTCGGTGATGTGACCGGCAACACCTGGACCACAACACTGCAGGCGGCCAGCGGCGGTGTCCCCGCGGTCGGCAGCGAAATCCGCTTGCGGAACCAGCGCTGGATCACTATCACCCATTGCGACCTGCAGGCCGACGGCAGTCTGTACCTGTTGGTCGACAGCACCGAGCAGCACGACCTCGGTGAAAAAATTGCCCACTACAAGCGCCTCTCATCCATCGGCGAAATGATGGCGCAGCTCGCCCACCAGATTCGCACCCCGTTAACCGCCGCGCGCTTGTCACTCGATTGCATCCGCCGCAGCGACGATATTCCGCAGATCAATAAAGCCACCAACCGCATCGAAGAGCGGCTGCAGGGACTGCAGCAGCTGCTGGACGACCTGCTGATGTTTTCCCGCCGCGGCGAGTTGGCCGAATGCACCATCGATGTCTACGAACTGTTGCAGCGCCTGTCCGTTGAAACCAGCGAGCGCTTCGGTGGTCGCGTGAAGATGCAACTGGCCGTGGCAAAAGATACGGAACTGCACGGTAATCCGGAATTGCTGTTCAGCGCGCTGGACAACCTGATCAACAACTCGGCCACGGTCGGTGGCGGCGAAATCAATATCAGCATCATGGCGAATATGCAGCCCGGCGGAAAAGTACAGATTCTGTTTTCCGATGATGGCCCGGGTATCCCCGAAGACACCCGCGATGAAATCTTTGAGCCGTTTTTTACCACCAGCGCCAGCAGCAGCGGTCTGGGACTGGCGGTGGTGAAGACCATCGTCGACGCCCACGGCGGCAACATCCAACTGCTTGACGGTGAGGGCGCCTGTTTTTGCATCACCCTGCCGCAGTTCAGCCATGCCATTCCCACAGCCAGCAAAATAGGGTCGATACACTAAATGCTGAAAGCCGCCCGTAAAATTCTTGTTGTCGATGATGATATCGACATTCGCGAAGGACTCGACAGTCTGCTCAGCGCCGAGGGTTTTGCTGTGGAAACTGCCAACGACGGCCAGCAAGCGCTGATCGCTACCGGCAAAACCCAGTTTGATCTGGTACTGACCGATGGCCAAATGACGCCGATGGACGGCTACGCCTTGCTGGAAGCCTTGCGCGCATCACAGCCACAGCTACCGGTCGTGCTGATGTCTGCCTATGCCACGGTCGATAAAGCGGTATCGGCGATGAAATGCGCCGCCGCCGATTACCTGACCAAGCCCTTTGGTGCCGGTGAGTTGATCGATGTGGTCGAGCGACTGCTGGCGGAGCGGGTGCAGGCGACCGATATGGTGGCCGCCGATCCGGCCTCACTGCAACTGAAAACACTGGCGGCACGCGTCGCCGATACCGACACCACCGTGCTGTTATCCGGCCCCAGCGGTGTCGGTAAAGAAGTGCTCGCCAATTTTGTGCACGCCAAATCGGGCCGCGCTGGCGGTCCGTTTGTTGCGCTCAATTGCGCCGCAATACCGGAGAACATGCTCGAAGCGATGCTGTTCGGCTATGAAAAAGGCGCCTATACCGGTGCAGTCAGCAGCCATGTCGGTAAGTTCGAACAGGCGCAGGGCGGCACCTTGCTGCTCGATGAAATTTCAGAAATGGATCTGGGGTTGCAGGCAAAGCTATTACGGGTATTACAGGAGCGGGAACTGGAGCGTTTGGGCGGTAAAGAAACCATCGCGCTGGATGTTCGCGTGATCGCCACCACCAACCGTGACCTGCGTGAAGCGGTCACCGCCGGCCGTTTCCGCGAAGATTTGTTCTACCGGCTGGCGGTGTTCCCGTTAGCCGTACCGGCGTTGAAGGACCGGCCCTTGGATATTGAACCGCTGGCCCGATTTTTTCTCGAGCGTAACAGCAGCGCTGGTGCGATGCCGGCATTGGAGCCGGAGGCGCTGGCAAGACTGCAGTCGCACAGCTGGCCGGGCAATGCCCGCGAGCTGGACAACGTGATTCAGCGCGCTTTGATTCTCTGCGACGGCAGCCGC
>JBFJYC010000351.1:0-2708 GCA_041622815.1 Spongiibacteraceae bacterium
CCGGCATCCGTGCCAACAACGGCAAACTCCAGGCCGGTGCCAGCACGTCGATGTCGCGGTCAGGGCGCTGTTCGCGCAGCAGCTTAAACAGCGTTTGCGCCATCACCATATCGCCGACCCATGACGGGCCGACAATCAGCAGCGGGGGCCGTTGCTCAGGCAACACCGGGGCCTGTCACTGAACCGGCGTTATCCATTGTTCGCGGAAACCATTGCGGCCGCGAACCTGATCAAAATACAGCGTCTGCAACTGCTCGGTAATTTCACCGCGATGGCCGCTGCCGATGACGCGACCGTCGAGCTCGCTGATCGGCAATACTTCAGCGGCGGTGCCGGTGAAAAACGCCTCGTCTGCGATATAGACTTCATCGCGGGTGATGCGGCGCTCTTTGATAGTCAGCCCCAAACCCTTGGCCAAGTCAAAAATGGTGGCACGGGTGATGCCGTTGAGACAACTGGTCAGCTCCGGCGTGTGCAGCTCGCCGTCGCGGACGATGAATACATTCTCGCCGCTGCCTTCTGCAACGTAGCCTTCCGGATCGAGCAACAATGCTTCCTCGGCGCCGCACTCCAATGCTTCACGCAATGCCAGCATCGAGTTGATGTAGTTGCCGTTGGCTTTGGCCTTACACATCGCGATATTGACGTGATGACGGGTGTAGGACGAGGTGCGCACCTTGATGCCGCGCTCACGGGCATCCGGATCCATATAGGAGGGCCAGTGCCAGGCCGCGATCATGATATGGGTTTGCAGGTTGTCGGCACGCAAGCCCATGCCTTCCGACCCGTAAAACACCATCGGCCGCAGATACGCCTCGTCGAGGTTGTTCTCGCGCACTACCGCGCGCTGGGCTTCGAAAATCTCCTCGTTGGTAAAGGTGATCGGCATGCGCATGATATGCGCCGACTCAAACAGGCGGTCGGTGTGCTCCTGCAGCCTGAAAATACAGGTGCCGTTGCTTTCGGTTTTGTACGCGCGCACCCCTTCAAACACGCCCATGCCGTAGTGAAAGGTGTGCGTCAGGAAATGCACATTGGCATCGCGCCAAGGTATCAATTCTCCGTCGCGCCAGATAACTCCGTCGCGGTCTGCCAAATTCATTGCTCTCTCCTCATTAATTGTTGCCAGCGGGTCCGCACCACATCGCGATGTTGGACGTGATCTGCAGCCATCGCCACCGATGGCAATTCTTTCAAACTCAGCCGGTGTGATTCGCTTCGCAGGTGCCGGTAGGCGTCGCTCAGTGCCTCGGCCTCGTCCGGCTGCCAAAGCCCGGCCGCACCGAGATTCTCAAGAATCCGGACATTGTCGGTATATCGGGCCAAAGACGGGTGCTGGTGGGAACCTGCCAGAACTGCGTATTGCACCATAAATTCAATATCGACGATAGCGCCCTCACTGTGCTTCAGGTCAAACACGGTATCGTCGGCGCTGCCCGGGGCCAGTTGTGCCCGCATTTTCTCCCGCATCGAGACGACATCCTCCAGCAGAGCAGCCTCGTCCCGCGGCCTGCACAGTATTTCCTCACGCAGCAGTGCAAATTCTTCGGCTAGTGATGAACCGCCCGCAACCACCCGCGCCCGTACCAACGCCTGATGCTCCCAGGTCCAGGCGCTGGCGTTCTGATACTCGCGAAAGGCCGTGAGTGACACCGCCAACAGGCCCGAGTCACCGGACGGGCGCAAACGCATATCTGCATCGTAGAGCTGCCCGTGCCGGGTGCGCGTCGTGAGAAAGTGGATAATTCGCTGCCCGAGCCGCGCCATAAATACGCCGTTGTCGACACTGCGGGCCGAGTCGGTCACCGGGTCAGTCGCGGTATTAGAATCCACACCGTGAATGAACACCAGATCCAAATCCGAGCCGTAGCTCAGCTCGATGCCACCCAGCTTGCCGTAGCCGACAATAATAAATGGCAGCGGGTCGGCCGGATCGGCACCGCCGGGCTGACCGTAGTTCGCCACCATATGCTGCCAGGCATGACCCAATACCGCATCGAGGATCACTTCCGCCAGCCAGGTGAGATGATCACTCGCGACCATCAACGGTGAGCGGCCCGATAATTCCGCCGCTGCAACCCGCAGCACGTGGGTGAGCTTGAAATAGCGCAACGCATCCATAAAGGATTCGTCATCATCCGGATCCACCCGCAGCAAACGCTGTTGCAGCTCGGCGCGCAGGTCCTCCTTTTGCGGCGCCGAGTAGAGCCGGCGTGTGTCGAGCATTTCATCGAGCAACAGCGGGTGTTCGCTCAGCTTACGCGCAATCCAAGGGCTTTCCGCCGCAACTTGTACCAGATTGCGCAATGCCGCCGCGTTCTCGGTTAATAGCACCAGATAGTTGCTGCGCCCGAGTACGGATTCGATCATCGGTAACAGCCGGCGCAATGTTTCACCCGGTCGCGCCGCATCGCCGAGCTCCGCCAGCAGCAGTGGTAAAAATTTCATCAGCCGCACACGGCTGGTCGACGGCAATCGCTGTACGCCTTTGCTGCCCAGCAGCACCGCCAACGCCTCTGCAGATTCATCGGCGTCGTCAAAGCCCGCCCCGGCGAAGGCTTTGGTCAAATCATCAGCGTCAGAATTGTCCAGCAGCACACGCCAGTTGCGCAGCTCTTCGCTGTCCGCCGGGTCGGTCGGCGCCGCCTCTATCAGATGATTAAAGTGGCCGGCAACGCGGTCCCGGTGTGCACTGAGCTCGGCACTGA
>JBFJYC010000352.1:0-2700 GCA_041622815.1 Spongiibacteraceae bacterium
CCGGCATAGATCTCTCGGTAAATAACTGCCGGGATCTGTCCTCACCGGGCAAGCTAATACTCGGACCCCACCACGCCTCGTCCATCAAGTGCGTCGCGGCCCCTATCTTGGTAGCAGCGACCAGCATATCGCCGGTATTCTCCGGACTTGCTGATGACCATGCCGCTTGCGTGGGTTTCGGCAGATACTTTTCACGCAATTGCTGATTGGCTTCAAAGCCGCCACTGCCGAGAATAACCCCGCGCTGCGCATAGATATTTTGCCGCTGGCCGTCGCGCTCGACCACGGCACCGGTGACACGGCCACCCTCGGTGATCAGTTCGCGTGCCGGACAATTGCGCCACAGTGGCACCTCCTGCTCCAGCAACGAATGCCGCAGTCTGCCAATCAGCGCATTGCCCATGGTCAGGCGCCGCGACTTGCGCGACTTTAAGCGGCCGGGAATATCCGTGAAGTAATCAAAGGCGAGTTTTAACACCAACTTAAACCAGCCAGGCGACTTACTCAGCAGAATCGCACCCTCGATATTGGTATAGCCCATCAGACCCAGCACCTTAGTCTGAATATGATTGTCTTCCATATTCAGAAACTCGTCGCCGAGCGCCTGCGCCTCATAGGGATAGGGGTCGACGGAACGGCCACCGGGTGCCGCGCCACTGATTTCCTGGTAGTAGTCTGCATAGTGCTCCATCGCCATATAACGGACGTGACTGTTGTCTTCCAGCCACTTGAGCATTTCCGGGCCGCGATCGACAAAGGCCTCAAGCGTCTCCGTCGCAACCGCATCGCCGGCGAGTGCCTGCAGGTAATTCAACGCCTGTTCTCTTGAATCTCCGATACCGACCTCCGGCATCAGATGATTGCAGGGAATCCACAGACCACCACCGGATGTGGCAGACGTACCGCCGTACTTGTCACCCTTTTCGACAATCAGCACATCAGCGCCGCTTTTCGCTGCGCGCAAGGCCGCAGTCATGGCGCCGGCACCGGAGCCTATGACCAGAATGTCGATATGCAGACTGCCGGTCATTGGTCACCTCCTTCGACCGAGAAAGCGATCAGCGTGTCGCCCGGCGGGCTCATCAAACCGGCGTGGCCACCAGCGGCAATCACCACGTATTGCTTACCGTCTTCGCGCAGCCGGTAGGTGGCCGGTGTCGCGTGAGCGCTGAAAGGCAATTCCGTTTGCCACATAATGTCGCCGGTATCGGCATCGAAGGCGCGGAAATAGCGGTCCATCGTCGCACCGATAAATACCAGCCCGGAAGCGGTTTGCACGCTGCCACCGGTATTGGGCACACCCCAGTTAAAGAATTTGCCGACACCGAAAGGCGCCAGTCCGTTTAAATTCCCGAGCGGTCGCTCCCACAGAATTTCAGCGCTATCAAGATCGATCGCAATGAGTTTCCCCCAGGGCGGCTTTACACACGGCCGGATATCGGGAAACGGCGTGGTGAAAAAATTACGCGATACTACATAGGGCGTGCCTTCCTGCGGATTGAATCCGACCAGATCGCTGGCGCCCTCACCCGTCATCTGGTCGCGGGCTACCAATTGCACAACAAAGGGATTGATTTGCAGATTGACGATCATGCGCCGGGTATGCGGATCTATCGATACCGAACCCCAGTTAATGCCGCCGCCTATGCCGGGGTTTACCAGCGTGCCCTGAAACGAAGGTGGTGTAAAAATACCGTCGTTGCGCAAACTCCTGAAAATTTTCCGGCAATATGATTTGTCACCGGGAAACACACCGAACAAATCATCTTCACTGATTGATGACGGGTGCAGCGGAACCGGCTTGGTCGGGAACGGCTGGCTGGGCGAAGTATACTCTCCGGGTACATCCGTCTGCGGAACCGGCCGTTCCTCTACCGGGAACAGCGGCTTGCCGGACTTGCCATCAAGCAGAAATACATGCCCCTGCTTGGTCGCAACAACAACTGCCACATTGCCATTCTGCTGTTCATACACCACCGGCTGTGCCGCCACATCATGATCCCAGATGTCGTGATGTACGGTTTGGAATTGCCATTTCAGCTTGCCGGTTTTCGCATCCAGCGCGATTACCGAGGTCCCAAAGTAATCGAGATCTTCGCGTTGCGGCCCGCCATAGTGATCCGGCTGGGGACCACCGGTGGGCAGATAGATGGTGCTGCCGTCGAGACTGGCCGACATCAAACCCCAGCTATTGGGCGTGCTGCGGGTCAGCGTTGCGCCGCGCGCGAGATCGGCCTTGCTGACCGGCTGTTTGCCCGGCGGCACCGGGTCCCAGACCCATTCCAGTGCGCCGCTAACGGCGTTGAAGGCGCGGATACCGCCACCGGGGGCATCGCTGCGCTGGCCGTCCTGAATAAAAGCATTGGGTACCACGAGGTTATTCACCACCAATGGCGGCGAAGTGACGTAGTACTCCCCCGGACGCACGTCACCCAGCCCCTGCTTGAGATCCAACTCGCCGTTGCTGCCGAAAGACGCGCATCGTTTACCGGTCTTTGCATTGATCGCAAACAGGCGGCCGTCGATCGAACCGAGGAACAGCCGCTGCGGGCAATCTTTAGCCGTGGCATTTTCGTAGTAAGACACGCCCCGGCAATTGGCGGAGTAAACCGCACTGCGATCGACCTGCGGATTAAATACCCACTGCTCTTTACCGGTCTCCGGATCAAGCGCAATGACACGGTTATAGGGGCTGCACAC
>JBFJYC010000353.1:0-2695 GCA_041622815.1 Spongiibacteraceae bacterium
CCTTGGTGGTGAAAAAAGGCTCGAATAAGCGTTCGGCATTGGCTGCATCGATACCGTTACCGTCATCTTTTATGCTGATCGTGACCGGTGCATCATCGCCGCCACTGACGGTAATGGAGAGGGTGCGCTTGCCGGTTGCCTGTTCGCTGAACTCGAGACCATTATCAACCAGATTGTCTATGATCTGCCGCAATTGGCTGCTGTCCAGCGCGACTCTGGCGGACTTCGTCGTAATATTGAGGGTGATGTCCGCGCGCTTGTCCAGCTGTGTGCAGCGCTCGTCGATGTACTGCTGCAGCCAGTCGATGAGGTCAACCTTGCTGATATCGGTTGCGCGGCGGCGGGACAGCTCCAGCACGTTTTCGATGACACCGTTCAGCCGGTTGCAGTGATTAACAATTATTTCCGCGAGCCGGCCGCTGTCGGCATCATCCTCCTCCGGTTCAGACAGTAACTGTGCGGCGTGGCTGATGGCGCCCAGCGGGTTGCGTATTTCGTGTGCGATACTGGCGGTAAAGCGGCCCAGCGAGGCGAGTTTAAGTTCCTGGGCGCGGGCGGCGATCTTGCCGCTGTCTTCCAGAAACAACATGGTCAGCTCCGGGTCGGCGTCTTCCATCAAAATGGCGCCGACCTGAAGCTGCCGCTGTGATCCGGGCGGTTGCCAGTAGTGTGTAGTCTCAGAGGGCGATTGGCTCAGCGCCAGCAGCCCCGCCGGCGCCATCACCGGTAGCCGCAACTCCGCGCCGGCCGGATAATCGAGCAGTTCCGCGGCGGCGCGGTTCATCAACTGGATCATGCCGTCACGGGTGAGGATGACAACGCCGGTCCGCATCCGCTGGACGATTCGTTCGTTAATTGCCTGCAACTGATAAATATCGCGCTGCTGGGACTCGGCGAGGATTTGTGTTGCCTTGATGCGTTGGCTCAGTGCCTGAATCGCCCCTGAAGTAATAAAGAAGGCGATACCGAGCAGGCCGGCCGGCAACAGTGCCGCGGTCGGCATTTCGTTCTGGCCGATTCGGAATAGCGTACTGCTCAGGATCAGTACGGTTGAAAACGCGGCGATAAACAGCCCCGCCTGCCGCGGCAGAATCACGTTGGATGCCGCAATCGTGATCACCAGCAGCAGGCCGAGGCCGGGATCGGCGGCGCCCGAGCTGAAGTTAAACGCGCTCAGCACCACCGTATCGACGATAAACTGCAGCAAAATAAGATTGTGGGGCAATGGCTGAGAGCGGATCAGTAGTAGCAGCAGCACCGATGCGCTGAATATGGCGTAGAAGGCCAGCGACAGCGTAAATACCAGCGGGTGCCCTGAGCCGACGATGGGGTCGCGCCAGGTTGCAACCAGCATCGTGAGTAGCAGCAACACCAGCAGCAAGCGGTAGCCGGCGTGAATCTGCAGTAGCAGTTTTACATTGAGGTCAGGTTCGCCCTGGTGCGACGAAGGCTCTGCTTGAAGTTCGGGCATTGATCACTGCGATGGAGATGTTATACGGCCACTATACCCCGATGGTTTTGAAAGGGAATGTGGGTAAAATGCGCGCCATGACAAGTTTACAAATAGCACTAGCGCAGGTTAACCCGACAGTCGGCGATATCGACGGCAATACAGATCTGGTATTGGCGACCATTGACGGCTTGGCCGACCGGTCGGCGGTTGATGCGATCGTTTTCCCGGAATTGGTTTTGTGCGGATATCCGCCTGAAGATTTGTTGCTGCGCGCCAGCATGGGGCTGCGGATTGAGCGTGCTCTCACGCGCATTCAAGCGGTGAGTGACGGCATTTATATTATCGTCGGCTATCCGCGGGTGACGGAGCAGGGTGTGTTCAATGCGGCGGGTGTGTTTTTTAACGGCGCGTTGGTGCATGAATATCACAAGTGCAAGCTACCGAACTATCGCGTCTTCGACGAGAAGCGTTACTTCCAACCCGGTACCGGTAGCGCGTGTTTTATGTTGGGTGAAACCCGCGTCGCGTTAACCATTTGTGAAGATATCTGGCACCCTGAACCGGTAACCAGGGCGGCGGCAGAAGGCGCGGCGCTGATTCTGAATATTAATGCTTCGCCGTTTCGTATCGGCAAGCAGGCGGTGCGCGAAGCGAACGCGGCTTTGCGAACGCAGGCCGCAGCGGTGCCGGTGCTGTCGGTTAATCTGGCGGGAGCGCAGGATGAACTGGTCTTCGATGGTCAGTCCTTTGTGATGGATGCGGCGGGGAATATCTGTCTGCGCTGTATCGACAACGCGCCACAGCTGACTATCGCTGAGTTTCGTCGTGAGGGTAGCGCACTGGTTCCGGTTGCCGGCACGGTCGCGCCGGTAAAATCGAAAGAGGCATCGGTGTACGACGCATTGGTGTCCGGCCTGCGCGACTATGTCAGCAAGAACGGCTTTCCCGGGGTTATTCTCGGTCTGTCCGGTGGTATTGATTCGGCGCTGACGGTGGCGATAGCCGTCGATGCGCTGGGCCCGGAGCGCGTGCGCGCGGTGATGATGCCCTACCGCTATACCTCGTCAATGAGTCTCGAGGATGCGGAGTTGGAAGCGCGGACGCTGGGTATCGACTATCAGGTCATATCGATCGAGTCGATTTACGAGCAATTTATCGCCGCTTTGGGTCCGGCATTTGAAGGCCATGATGCCGATACCACCGAAGAGAACCTGCAGGCCCGTTGCCGCGGCGTGTTACTGA
>JBFJYC010000354.1:0-2690 GCA_041622815.1 Spongiibacteraceae bacterium
GCCTTCGGCTCAGACAGCCAGCGGCTGCGCAAAATATCCTGACTGCGCGCGTCGAGCAGCGCCAGTGCATCGAGCAGATTGTCGCGGGCCTGCGTATCCCAGTCGGCATCTTCCAGCGCCGCCGCCGGATCGCTGCTTTTGTCTTCGAGGTAGTACACCGGCGCGCTGCCGGTGCTGTCGTCATCCACCGGATCCGGATCGAAGGACATATCGCCGGCGGTGAGCCGCCCTTCCATCTGCTGTACGTCTTTCAGCGACACGCCCAGATCTTCGGCCACCGCTTTGGCTTCGTCGTGGCTCAGCCACGCCAGCCGCGCCTTGGCCGAGCGCAGATTAAAGAACAGCTTACGCTGCGCCTTGGTGGTAGCGATTTTCACAATGCGCCAGTTACGCAGAATAAATTCGTGCATCTCGGCCTTAATCCAGTGCACCGCAAAGGACACCAACCGCACGCCGCGGGACGGGTCGAAGCGCTTCACCGCCTTCATGAGCCCGACATTACCTTCCTGAATCAGGTCCGCCTGGGCCAGCCCGTAGCCGGAATAACTCTTGGCGATATGCACCACAAAGCGCAGGTGAGCAAGTACTAACTCACGGGCAGCCTCAACGCTGCCGTTGTCATGCAGCTCGGTGGCCAGCGCCTGCTCGCGCTCGGCAGTGAGCGGGGCGATATTGCTGACGGTGGTGATGTAGGCGCTGAGATCAGCACCGGGCACCAACACGGGAATCGGTTGTAGCGCAGTACTCATGTCATATCTCCTTAATAGGCAGATGGCCGGTCATCCGGGCGAGCCGCCGGTGCATTTAAGCCCCCGGCAGCCGGCGATTTTAGCACTCGCGGGATTAGAGTGACAAATTAAGAAAAGTTCAATGTCAGGGACTCCTTGTGACAAACAGGAATTGCACTCCGGTTTTGCATAGAGCTGGCGTCAACCTAGCGCCGTGGATTACACCTACTTATCTAAAAGCGGCCGTAAGCACTTACCCATGCAGCCATTTTTCTGTAAACTGCGCGACCGCCGAGTGCTTAATCCGGCGACTGAAACAACAAAAAATAGCCGCAGGGCAAAGGATGCCGGATGTTATTCGCTAGTGCCGTAATCGCAATGTTTGCAGTCTGGGCGCTGCTCTTTGCTGCCGCCGCTGCCGCGCCGAAACTCGGCCTCATCGACTCCCCCGAAAACAGCCGTAAATTACACACCACTCCCACACCGTTAGCCGGTGGCCTCGCCGTGATCCCGGTGGTGATGGTGCTCGCCTATGTTTATCTGCCCGATACCGGCGAAGCCCTTGCGCTGATCGCTGCGGTATCCCTGATTTTCGTGATGGGCCTGATCGATGATTCACGCGAATTACCGGCAAGCCTGCGCTTTTGCGTGCAGATCGCAGCCGCGGCGATTGTGGTGCACTGGGGCGGTGCCAATATTTTGCAGCTGGGTGACCTGGTCGGACTGGGCAATATCGAGCTCGGCACTATCGGCGGCCCCATATTTACCGGTGTCTGCATCGTCGCTGCGATTAATGCCTTTAACATGATTGACGGTGTCGACGGTTTATTGGGTAGCGTCACCGTGGTCATTCTGGCCGCCGCCGCAGCGCTGTTCAGCGTGCACGGCAACGCTGCCTACGCCGGCTTCTGCGTGCTGGCCGCCGCTGCGCTGCTGCCTTATATCGACCGCAATATCAGCGACAGCCGCGCGAAAAACAAAGTCTTTATGGGCGACGCCGGCAGCATGGCGCTGGGCCTGATTGTGGTATTCGTGGTCATTAAAGGCGCCACCACCGAAGCCGCCTACCAGCCGGTGATTGCTTTATTCTTAGTCGCGATACCCATCTTCGATATGTTGCGGGTATTCAGTTCACGCTTGCGTCGCGGCGTCTCGCCGTTTCACGCCGAGGCCAACCATATGCACCATGTGCTGTGGCACACCGGCAAGGAAAACACCGTGCGGTTAATTGTGGCCAGCACCGCGCTGGTCGCTGCCGCCGGTACCCTGCTGGCCGGACTGGGCGCTGCCGAGAGCACCTGCTTTGCGGCCTTTCTGGGCGCGGTGGCACTGCTCGCCAGCAAAGTACAGTGGGCACATCGCAGCAACCCGGACACCGCAAACGTGGCGCCGACCAACATCACAGCCCTACAGGCTACGCCGATACCGGCAACAGTAGAGGCGCCACAAAATCAGGATTCCGGATCGGCCGCCGCCTGATCCGGCAATACCCGCACTGCCCTCCAAACAACGCAACAATTCCCAACGTACAAACACCGTCCGCATCATCGGCGGGCAGTGGCGCGGCCGTAAAATCAGCTTTCACGATGCCGACGGGCTGCGCCCCACCGGCGACCGCCTGCGCGAAACCCTGTTTAACTGGCTGGCGCCCTACATCGAAGGCGCGGTGTGTTTAGATCTATTTGCCGGCAGCGGCGCACTGGGCATTGAGGCGCTGTCGCGGGGCGCGAAGCACTGTGATTTTGTGGATACCAATACCGATGCTACCCGTACGATTCAGGCGCAGCTGAATACGCTACTAGAACCGGACACAGCACAAACCGCAACAGTCCATATCACCAACGCCGAAGCCTTCACCGCCAACACCAGCACCGCCTACGACATCCTGTTTTTAGACCCGCCCTTCGCAAAGACTGTCGACTTCGATGCGCTGCTGGCACTACCCAACGCCCGCCCGAAACC
>JBFJYC010000355.1:0-2640 GCA_041622815.1 Spongiibacteraceae bacterium
CCAGCGGCGGCACCATCGCCAGCATGCTGAACATGTTCAAAGAATTATCTGAAGACCCGGCGCTGCGCAAAGTTCTCAGCAATCCGTTTTCGCTCGCCCCGGTCGGCATGCAGACCGGCCCGAGACAACCCGAAGTGACCCTGCCCCGGCGCGAAAAAGACAGCGGGCAATGGCTCGCGCCTTTTGTGATGGCGGCAATCAACACCAAAATCGTCCACCGCAGCCACGCCTTGCTGGAAAGACCCTGGGGCGATGCGTTTGAGTACGATGAAGCCATGTGGATGGGCACGGGCCTGGCCGGTAGTCTGCGCGCGGGAGGTTTGACCGCCGGACTGGGTGGCATGCTCGGTATCGCCGCGATCGGCCCGCTGCGCAAGCTGCTGGAGAAAGCCCTGCCTGCGCCGGGTGAAGGCCCGACACCGGAGCAGCAAGTCAACGGCTACTTTGATCTGCGCTTTTTCGCCGAAGACGATGAAGGTAAGCAACTCACCGCGAAAGTCACCGGCCAGGGCGACCCCGGCTATGGCTCGACCGGAAAAATGCTCGGCGAAGCCGCGGTCTGTCTGGCGCGGGATGACACCGCGCTCGTCGCCGGCGGCGGCCTCTGGACACCGGCGACCGCATTTGCCGAACCGATGCTGCAGCGCCTGACCGAGAACGCCGGTCTCCGCTTCGAGACACTCTGAGCGCCCCTGATAGAAAGGGCCTGCCGCAGCGCGCCGACTAACGGCCATGGCCCAGAGCCGGTTCACAAGCTGCATTTCTGTCCGTAGACTTAGCCGAAAACTATCTTACCGGCGCGGCAGCGCCCGGGTCCCGACCAATTCTCAGGATGCATCTCTTGTCTAATAAAAACCGATCGGCGCTTGTCGCCTGCACCGCCACACTTATCTTCGCTTTTTTATCCGGCTGCGGCGGCTCCGGCAAGGATGATAGCCCGGTAAACACCCCGATAGGCGGAAACGGCGGCGGTAGTGGTGTCCGATCAGGGCAATTCATTGACGGGCCAGTCGGCGGGCTGGAATACAACGCCGATGGCGGCGCCACCCGAAAGCTGACCGATAACAACGGTCGCTTCGACTATCAAAACGGCGACCGCGTGTATTTCTTTATCAGCGGAATCGCACTGGGCAGCTCAGACGGCGCCACATTTGTCATGCCCGGCGACTTGCATAGCGACGCGGAGGCAGCCATCAACCTGTCTGTGTTCCTGCTGACACTGGACGCGGATCGCGATTCGCGCAACGGCATTCAAATCAGTCAGGCGGTCAGGCAGGCAGCGGCCGGTGAAAGCTTCGACGCCAGCGCCTTCGCCGTCAGCGAATCGGAATTTGATCAATCCGGCCTCGCCACATTCGCAAAGCAAGCCAACGGCGACAGCCGCAGTCTGGTCAGTCGTCAGTTCGCCACCATTGAACTCGCCTGTAGCAAACAGGATATCGAGGCCGACGGCCGCTTCGACGGCAACTGCAGCACCTGGTTTATCGCCGACGATAATTCTCCGGCAGCGGCGCCCAACCAGACACAGACCCGCGAACAGGTCGCGGCACTGACAGCGCTGTTCGCCGCCCGTGCCGGCGATACCATTGAATTCGGTGAAGGCGCCTTTGAATTTTCAACAACACTGGTTATGGCCCACAAGGAAGGCATCACCATTAAAGGGCAGGGTCGGGACAGGACCGTGCTCGATTTCGCGACGTCGGCTTCTCCGGAAGGTATCTCGATGAGTCATATGACAGGCGTAACGATAGAAGATCTGACGGTCATCGACACACCGGGATTTTCAATCAAAGTCTCTGATTCGGACCATGTAACAATGCGCCGTATCCGCGCGATGTGGTCGAGCGGTGGTGCGCAGGGCAATATCGATGCGCGCGGTGGTATGGACCCGAAGCAGCCGGAAACACTGGCGGTGAGCTGCGAACATCAGTGGCCGGACGAGTTTGCGCGCCCGGCCAATGTGGTCCCGCCCGCTGGCCCCGGCTCCTTCCCTGACGCGCTCGGCTATTACACCGATAAGACCGGCGCACGCCGGAATTATTCCGTCGACAGCAGCAACGGCGGCTATGCAATCTATCCGGTGCTGTCGAACAACGTATTACTCGACGATGTTATCGCCCTCGGTGCCGCCGATGCCGGCATCTATGTCGGGCAGTCGAATGACATTATTGTCCGCAATAGCGAGGCATTATTTAACGTTGCCGGCTACGAAATTGAAAACAGCGACCGCGCCGATATGTACGACAATGTCGCGCACTGCAATACCGCCGGTTTTTTGGTTTTCGACCTGCCCGGACTCAATCAATACGGCGAACAAACCCGCGTCTACGACAACTACGCCGGCTATAACAACCAGAGCAACTTCGCACGCGGCGGTGTAGTCAGCGCCGTGCCTCAGGGCACCGGCCTGTTGCAACTGGGCTACGACAAGGTCGAGTTTTTCAACAACGTAGTCGAATTCAACCGCACGCTCGGCTTCGTCGCGGCCAGCCATCAGCTGCTGGAAGGCGGCAAGGAGCGGCACCCTGACCAGCGCATGGATTTGTTCCCCGAGGGGATTCATATTCACGACAACCTGTTCCGGACCAACGGCACTGCACCCCAGCCACCGGAAGAAGGCGCCATAACCTGCCAGTCCGG
>JBFJYC010000356.1:0-2633 GCA_041622815.1 Spongiibacteraceae bacterium
GATGCAAAAGATAAGATTTGTAACGACGGTCTTATCAGCGATTCCACGCCGCGCCTGGGGCCGTCGTGTATTTCGTATTTAAGCTACGCACGTTATGCATTGATCGAAGGTTTAAAGGAAGAAGAGCGCATCGGTGTCAATCCGTTTAAGTTCGGCCTGAGTGCAGCGACGGATACCCACAACGGACTGGGTGGCGGTGTCGAGGAGCGCAGCTACCCCGGCCATCTCGGTATCGGCGATGACACAGTCGCAGACCGCGCCGGATGGACGACAAAAGCAGAAGGTAATACCGCCAATAATCCGGGCGGACTGTTTGGCGTCTGGGCTGAGCAGAATAACCGCGATTCAATCTTTGACGCGATGCAGCGCAAAGAAGTGTTCGGCACCAGCGGTCCACGCATCAAGCCGCGTTTATTCGGCGCCTTCGAGATGCAATCTGATTTGTGTGATTACGATGCCCGCATCGAAGTTGCCGATAGAGTCGGGGTGCCGATGGGCGGCGATCTGCAGGGTAACAGCACAAGCTCGGCGCCGGTTTTTCTGGTCGAGGCCAGCGCCGATCCGGGCACCGTGCGCGCTCCGGGTATGCCCTTACAGCAATTGCAAATGATCAAGGGCTGGGTCGATCGCGACGGGCAGTTGCATTCGAAAGTTTATTCGGTCGCCGGTGATGCCGACAACGGCGCTGCGGTGAATACAGCAACCTGTGAAACCAGCGGCGCCGGCTTTAAGCAACTCTGCAGTGTCTGGCGCGACCCTGAATTCGATCCCGGATTGCGGGCGGTGTATTACATGCGCGCTGTTGAGAATCCGAGTTGTCGCTACAACGCCTGGCAATGCGCGGGCTTGAGTGGTGAGGAAAGGCCCGCGAGTTGTGACGATGATCGCTCGCCGAAGGCTATTCAGGAGCGCGCCTGGACCTCGCCGATTTGGTATACGCCGACAAAGTTTTAGTCTGCTGCCGGTAGGGCCACGCTCTAGCGCAGGATATATTCGCTCATCGGTATACAGTCGATTTTGTCAAAGTCGATAAAGCGTACGCAGCTATCCACCATGGCTTGCTGGCGCTCAAGGAATAGTTTTTCATCCCCCGCAGCGTCGTAGAAGGCGGCGCGATCGCTGATCGCAGCCTCGGGAAAATTCTCTTCAATAATGGCGTCGTAAGCGGGCGCACCGTAGCTGAGCTGACGGGTCACCACATTTTGCCGGTAGCCGAAGGTGGCCTGGGTATCGATGGCGATCTGTGTATGGCTGCCATGCCACACATCTATCCACTCCGCGTAGGACAAGCGTGGCGGTCGTTGCAGAAACACGATCTGATTCATGCCGTAGCTGCGCTCACCGGGTTCCGCGTTGTGTGTGGTATTCACCAAAGGCTCCGATTCGGTGACCAGATAACCGGCCAGTCGCGCGGTATGCGCGGCAATCAGTGTTTCTATCGGTTGGCGGTATACCGAGCTGTTGACCCAGACAGCGATGACAGCGTCGGCGGGCGGGCGGGTCGCTTCCATGCGGTAGGGCGCGGCCGGGGCAACCGCACTATCAACGACACATATTTTCAGCCGTTCAATATCGGCCGCCAACAGTTCCGGCCCGAGTTTATTGAGCAAAACATCGCGGAATTCATCGCCGCGTAAGGTGTCGCTTTTCCATACGGCGTAGAGGATCTTTTCCATAGGGTGAATGCCTGCTCTGTTTAATGAAGATTGTGGAAGTTAGCACTATAGCGACTGTAATTTCCGGGTCCAACCGTCACCGCGCCATGCCAGCACGTAGCCAGCGGCCAGCGTTATTCTGTAGAGCACAACCGTGCCCCACACCGCGGTGAGACCGAGTCCCAATACCGGCCCCGCCAGATAGCTCGCCGGCACACAGACCAGCCAGATACCGATACCGCCGATCAGCGTGACGAGACCTGACGAGCCGGCGGCTTGTAATGTGTGATGCAGCACCGAGCCCCAGGCGTCGAAGGTCATTGTCACGGCAGTGATATAGAGCAGCGGCACCGCCAGGCCAATCAGTGAGGCATCGTGCAAAAAGAACGCCAGTACCGGCTGCGCAAATAATGCGAGCAGACCGCCGAGTAGCGTGCCGAGCGCAACCGCGAGCAGGCATACCTGCCAGCCCCAGCGTCGCGCATCGGCGATTTCCCTGCGGCCAAGTGCCCATGCCACTAACGAGCCGCCGGCAATGCCGAAGCCGTGTGCCGGCAATAAGACAACAACTGTGAGCTGCAGCACGACGCTGACTACGGCCAGAGAGTCAGTACCGAGGCGGCCGACGATACTGAGGTAGGTGGTCCAGCCGGTAGCCACTAATAGCTCCAGCGTCGATGCCGGTAGGGCCAGGCCGAATATTTGGCGCGCCGTTGCGGCACTCACCAGCTTTCTGAACAGGCCGGTACCTTTAACGAATAATTTCAGCAGACAGAAATAGATGAAGATGCCCAGCCAGAGCCCGGCCGCAGTGCCGATACCTGCGCCCAACACGCCCAGTTCCGGAAATCCGAATTTTCCAAAGATCAGCGTATAGCTGAGCGCGGCATTGAACAGGTGCATTGTCAGCGTGGTGATCATAACGCGTCGCATCAGTCCCTGTGCGAACCAATAACCTTCCATCGCATAGATCATGCC
>JBFJYC010000357.1:0-2622 GCA_041622815.1 Spongiibacteraceae bacterium
CCGCCGCGTTTACCGCGACCATTTATGGCATCGCCTCTGCCAACCTGTTTTTTCTGCCGATGGCGAACAAACTCAAACAGATCATTAAAGACCAATCAAAATTTCGAGAAGCCTTTATCGAAGGGCTGGTCGCCATTGCCCAAGGTGAGAACCCGCGTGAGATTGAATCGCGCTTACAGGGATACTTCGTCGGTGATGTAGTCGTCGAAGAGAAGAAAGCAGATGGCGCGGAAGCATAAACACGAAGAGCATGTGAACGCGGAGGCCTGGGCCATTCCGTATGGTGATTTGATCACCTTACTGCTCGCATTCTTTGTGGTGATGTACTCCATCAGCTCGGTCAACGAGGGTAAGTACCGGACCGTGTCCGCCTCATTGAGTGCGGCTTTTCGCGGTATTCCTAAATCGATGACGCCGGTACAGCTTGGCTTAAATGCGGCGTTGAATCCGGGTGCGCAAGGTGATGTGAATCAATTGACCGATGATCAGGCAACATTCGGCGGACTCGGCGGAGAAAGTGAGCCAGGCGGTGGCATATTGCAAACGCCAAGTGAGGGTGACAGTGCATCTGAGATGAGGGCTGCCGGGGTAGGTGCCGCTCGGGAGCTGTCGGCGATCGCCGCGGATATCGAGGCGGCGCTGGCGGAACTGATCCGCGATCAGGTGATTGTCATGCGCAAGTCGGAGTATTGGCTGGAGCTTGAAATTCAAACCGATATTTTGTTTCCCAGCGGGGTTGCTGTGCCGTCAAAGGAGGCGGAAGGTATTCTGCAGCGACTTGGCGATGTGTTCTCCCGCTTTCAAAACCCGATCCGGGTAGAAGGCCACACCGATAATATTCCGATCCGGACGGTGCAGTTTCCCTCCAATTGGGAGCTGTCAGCGGCGCGCGCATCCAGCGTTGTGCGCCTGCTGCGCAGCCGCGGCGTTGACTCGAAACGGCTGGCGGTGGTCGGGCTCGGTGAAGAGCACCCGCTGGAAGACAACGCGACCGTCGCCGGCCGCAACCGCAACCGACGCGTTATTCTGGTGATACCGGCGACGCTGGGCGTGCGGCATCTCGTCAAGCACGACAATGTCAGCGCGCTGGAAACAATTATGGACCCGCAGGATATTTACGCCGAAGGCGTAGCAACCCCAGAAGGAGATTCGCCATGAACACTCAAAATGTTGCTCCGGAGTGGATTCAATTACTACAGGCGCAGCCGGTATTGGTGCTGAGTTTGCTGGCAGCGGTAGTGCTGTTCGCTGGTGTACTGGTGTGGGCGCAGCGCAATTACGCGGTGCGCCGGGAAGCGCCGCTGCAGACAGTGACGCCTGAGCTTCAACGCCTGGTGACTGCGCAGGCTTCGGCGCTGAAACTGATGGGCGAGCGTGTTGCCGCGCTGGAAAACTATCTGGAACTGGTCGGTGACAAGCAGCAATTGATGGCGCAATCCCGCAAGCCGAAGCTGGCCTACCGCGATGCCATCAACGGTGCCGACGGCGGCGCCAGCGGCGAAGAAATTATGCAGCGCTTTGGTTTGGCCAGACCGGAAGCGGCACTGGTCGCCGCTATCTACGGTGGCAAAAATCAGCCGGCAACCACGCACTAAAGAAAAGGTTCCGGAGACTCAGGCTCGTCATCAGGCGGCAGCGTTTCTCCGGTAATATCGTCAGCGTCCGGCGTGATAACCGTTTCCGGCTCGGGTTTAGGCGAAAAATTTTCCGGCTGTTGATCCTTCAGCCGGTAAGCGAAAGCAATAATTTCCGCAACGACGATGTAGAGTGATTCCGGTACCTCCATATTCAGATCAACTTTCGACAGCAGCGAAGTCAGCGGCGCGTTCTGATAGATCGGTACTTCGTGGCGCCGCGCAATCTCCAGAATGTCCTGCGCGACCTGGCCCTCACCCTTGGCGGTGACTGTAGGCGCGCGATCGCCGTCATAGAGTAGCGAAACGGCAACTTCTGCTGGCTTCTTTTTGCTCATGCCGAGTCATCCAGCATTGATTGCAGTCCCGGTGAAGTAGCGGCGTTCTCCGGCAATCCGTGTTGCAATTTGACCGCCAGATCAGCGATGCCACGGCGTTGCAGAACCGATTCCAGAGTTCCGGTCGCAGCCGCGATTCTGCCGTAGGTGGTAGATGATGCGGCAAAGAAATTGATATCAACTGCGCTGCCGGTTTGAGTCACGCGCGCGATTACCGGTCCGGTGGTCGGAAAATCAAAGCTAAGCGTGATATGCCAGCTTTGATCTTCATCAGATTTACCTTCCGGCGTCGGTTCGCGCTCCACCGCCAGTTTCACAATGTCGACACCGTCTTTATCTCTGACCGGGATTTCAAACAACCATTGTGGTAATTGCCCGTCGCGACTTTGAACCTGCAGCAACTGGGTAGATTCCAGGCGCGCGAGGGTTGATTCGGTCTGCCCCAGCAGTGTTTCGATCAGGCGACCGATATTGCCGATGTCGACCGGCGCTGCGGCGCCCCGCCCCAGCGGTTGTGCCTGACCCGGCAGTGGCTCTCTGGGGCCGCTGGTCGGTCGCCCGTTGCGCAAATACTCACCGAGAAATTTTGCCGCTTCCAGGGCGCTGCCGGGATTTAAAGCGCCGGCCCCCGCTGCCGTGTGCAGTGCGCC
>JBFJYC010000358.1:0-2622 GCA_041622815.1 Spongiibacteraceae bacterium
CCACCGCCAGTGCCCAGCCGACGATTGCGCCGCCGAAAAAGACAAAGGCAAAGTCGCCGATACCGCTAAGCACGGTTTGCGTTGAGAAATAGCCGGCGACCGCGATCGCCAACAGTATTTGTGAAGCGACAATCGCGGTCGCATCGTTAAACAGACTCTCGCCTTCGACCAGTATCGTCAGTCGTTTCGGTGCGCCCAGCGAGTTGAAGATAGAAATCACCGCCACCGGGTCGGTCGCACTGAGAATCGCGCCGAGCACCAACGCCGCAGCAAAATCGATGGGTGTAAAGGTGGCGACAATCGCGCCGATAATCACAGTGGAGATCAATAGACCGGGTACCGCGAGAGTCAGAACCGGCAATAGATTGCGGCGCAACTGTCTGGCGTCCAGATGCAAAGACGATTCGAAGATCAATGTTGGCAAAAATACAAACAGGATCAGGTCGGGGGAAATATGGAAGCTGGCGAGCGGCGGCAGAAACGAAGGCACCGCTCGCGTCAGCGCAGCCAATGCAATGCCCGCCACAACCAGCATCACGGTAAATGGTAGCTTGGCACGTTTGGAGGCGGCCAGAACCACCGCCGACACCAGTAGTAGCGTGGTGACAGCAGCCACCATATCGATAACCGGACTAGTGTGTTCCACGGGAAGGACCTAGCAGATAGCTAAGCGTCAGAGACTACTCCGATTCGATGGCTAGGCCAATGTTAGCCCGGTGGTTTGTCACTGCACCGGGGCCTTTGTAGCATTTGAGGCTTGCGACG
The DNA here is from genome assembly GCA_041622815.1 of Spongiibacteraceae bacterium. Lineage (GTDB taxonomy): Bacteria > Pseudomonadota > Gammaproteobacteria > Pseudomonadales > Spongiibacteraceae > JBFJYC01. The sequence goes on from JBFJYC010000358.1 coordinate 766, forward strand.
CGTCGGAGACACCTGGTTTGGCGCCATAGATGCAGTGAAAGAATCGGCGTAGTGTGTGTTTTGTGGAGTCTGAATATTCTGCCAAGGTTGCCGCGACTGACTTGCTGCTTGCCCGGTCCGATTCGCTGCTGCGTGAGCATATGCGCAGTCACTGGCTGGCGCCGGACGCACAGGTGTTGGCGCCGCTCATCCCGTTGGCAGATATCGGAGATCGTGCCCGTGCTTCGGCTACCGCGTATGCCCGTTTGCTGGTGCATAAGCTGCGTCAGGAGCAGCAGCACAGGGCGGGCATAGATGTGCTGCTCAAAGAGTTCTCGCTGTCGAGCGAGGAGGGCGTCGTTTTGATGTGTCTCGCGGAAGCGCTGCTGCGCGTGCCGGATGCGGCTACTGCGGACAAACTAATTTACGACAAGTTAAAGGACGCTGACTGGCAGGCCCATCGTGGTCACAGCGCTTCGCTGTTCGTGAATGCCTCGGTCTGGGGATTACTGTTCAGCGGCAAGATGGTGAATTATAGCCGCACGCAACAGCATGGCTTACACAGTACATTGCAGCGCGTCGCCGGCCGCTTCGGACAGGATCTTGTTCGTGTGGTGGCGCGCCGGGCTATGGCGATGATTGGTGATATGTTTGTTATGGGCCATGACATTCAGGCGGCGCTGGCGCGTGCTGAGCAGCAAGCGGGAAACCGCTATCGCTATTCTTACGATATGTTGGGCGAAGGCGCCCGCACCGCTGCGGCCGCTGAGATTTACTTTGCAGCTTATGAAGCCGCAATTCATGCGATCGGCTCGCAGGCCGCAGGCAACGGCCCGGTGCAATCAGCCGGAATATCGGTAAAACTTTCAGCGTTGCATCCGCGCTACGAGCTGGCCAACAAACTACGGGTGATGCGCGAGCTGGTGCCGCGTGTGTTGCAGCTCGCTCTGTTGGCAAAACACTATGATATCGGTTTTACCGTGGATGCGGAGGAGGCCGCACGGCTCGATATATCACTGGATGTCATTGAGGCAGTATTCAGTGATCACGCGCTCAGCGGTTGGGTCGGTTTCGGGGTCGCGGTGCAGGCTTATCAGAAACGAGCACCGCAGGTCATAGAATGGTTATTGTCGCTGGCAAAGCGTTGCGGGCGGCGCGTGATGGTGAGGTTGGTTAAGGGCGCGTACTGGGATACGGAAATCAAGCATGCGCAGGTCGGCGGCCTTGCCGGTTATCCGGTATTTACCCGCAAGCCGGCTACAGATATTTGTTATCAGGCCTGTGCCCGCAAACTACTGGCGCATCGCGAGCACTTATTCCCGCAGTTTGCCACCCACAACGCGTGGACCGTTGCGGCGGTTCTCGCATTAGATGAAACCTGTGAAGGCTATGAATTCCAGCGCCTGCACGGCATGGGTGAGTCGCTGTATCAACATGTCCTGCAAGAGCGTGGTATTCCCTGTCGCATCTACGCACCGGTGGGCCAGCACAGCGATTTGCTGGCCTATCTTGTTCGCCGTTTGCTGGAAAATGGTGCGAACAGTTCCTTTGTTAGCAATATTATCGACGATCATGTGCCGATCGATTCACTGGTCACGGATCCCGTTGTCATGGCCGAAAAGTGGTCTTCATGCCACAACCCGAAGATCCCTTTGCCGCCGGCAATTTATGGTGCATCGAGACGTAATTCTCCGGGCATTGACGACAGCGATATTGCGCAACTTAGAGCCCTACTCGCTACAGTGCATATGCGTTATGGGGGGATTGCCGGCGCTGCCGCGGGCGAGCCTGTCCACAACCCGGCGAAATACGATGACATTGTCGGATATTTGAAATTCGACAGCGCGCAGGACATGCGGAACAAGCTAGCGCTGCTGC
>JBFJYC010000359.1:0-2605 GCA_041622815.1 Spongiibacteraceae bacterium
CTGGTCCCAGGTCGCCGCGCTGACCCCCTGCTCCCGCAATACGAACTTTTGGACTTTATTGGTCGGCGTATAGGGCAACGCGTCGACGAAATCGATATACCGCGGCACAAAATAATACGGTGCATTGGCTGCGATAAAATCACACAGCTGTTCTGCGCTCAGCGATTCACCGGGCAGCAGCGCGACATTGAGTTTTAATTCGTGTTCGCTGTCAATTTCTTCCGACGGAATCCCGAAGGCGGCAACATCTGCAACTGCCGGGTGGCGGCGCACAACACCCTCCACTTCCATGGTCGAAATATTTCTGCCGGCGCGGCGCAACGCATCTTTTTTACGGTCGACAAAGAAGTAAGCACCTGATTCCGGATCGCGCCGTGCCAAATCGCCGGTCAGAAAAAACTCGCCGCGAAATGCCGCTGCGGTCGCCTCAGGCGCATCGAAATAGCCGTTGAATAGTATATTCGGTTCCAACGGTCGCACACAGATTTCTCCGGGCTCGCCGTCAGGCACCGGTTTGCCATCGTCGTCGCACAACTGGATTTCTAGATCCGCAGGGGGCACACCCAGCGCGTACACCGGCACCGACTCCGGTAGTCCGCTTTGGTTCATCACGAGCTGGCATTCGCTCTGACCAAGGCCGGAACGTATCAACCGCAATCCGAAGCGTTTCTCAAAAGCCGTCCACTTATCCGGCGGGAACGGCACAATCTGCGCGACCCGCAGCGGATTATCAGCATCGTCTTGCTGCGGTTCTGCATTCCAGAGATACACACCCATCGCACCTATGACAAAAGTCTGAGTGGCACCGAAATGTTTCAATCGCGGCCAGAACGTAGTGACTGAGTACCTCGGTTCAATAACACAGGGAATACCTTCAATCAGCGCACGGTAAACGCAGGTGACCCAGGCTGCGGCGTTGAACAATGGCAACACACAAAAGATGATGTCGCCGGGTTGCGAATCGAACAGAGGACTGGCGCCGGTCGTGATAGCGCGTATCCAGCCGTTGTAGTTTTGCATCGCACCTTTGGATTTGCCGGTGGTACCGGAGGTCCAGAGTATGGCGCAGGTATCAGCGTAGTCGAGATCCGCATAATCTGAAACCAGCGGCTCATGAGCCGCCAGCGCTTCGTAGCTTATTGCACCATCTGGCAATACGGATCCGGCGGCATCGAGAACCACCAGCGCCGGTGCCTTGTATTTACTAGCTAAGTCCGTAACGCGCGCCAAGTGGTCGTGATCGGTGATCAGAATATCGCCACGGGATCGCTGCAATGTATCGACCAGCCAGTCGCCCTTATAGTCGGTGTTGACCGGCACCCAGGCGGCCCCGAGTTTGTTCGCGGCCAGCGTCAGTAAAATCATCTCCGGACGGCTGCCCATATAAAGTGCGATCCGCCCGCCTTTTTTAAGTCCCATGGCGCTCAGGCCGGTCGCTAAGCGGTCGGTCAACAGGTCAGCTTCGGCGAAATTCACCGTCAGCGCATCGGTAACTAAAAACCGCGTATCGCCATTCTCCTGCGCCTGACGGCGGAGAATCTTAGGAAAAATCCGGTCCTGATGTCGGGAGAGGTCGAGCTTATTCACGTCGCAGTATCCTGTTTATTTTGAGAAGCAACAATAATATAGCTGCTTAAGCTATTGTTATATATGGCAAATAATTACATTAGTACTGGCGAGAAAGCGCCGCAACCGGCATTTTAACCGGCACTTACAAAATAGTCTCTTTAGTTTTCAAGGGCTTACAACTAAGTACTACTACGTAGTATGATGCGCGCCCAACGGGGCCTCGCCGTCTGTAGGCTTCGATCATCTGAGAGTGAATTTGATGACCCCAAAGTATGTCGCCACCGCGCTTTTTACCCTGCTCGCATCGAGCCCGCTTCAGGCTGCGGAGTACCGCTATGAAGCCAGTTTGAATCTGGGCCGTACCTCGGTCGACCCGGAAGCGGGCAGCAACACCTCGGACCCCTTGATTCGCTCAAAAAGCGCTGAACTGACTTACTTTTTTGCGCCGGTTGAAAGCGGTGATGGCCCTGTGGGCGAAGCGGCATTTTTGCGTCACGCATCCAGCGTCACACTGGCCGCGGCGCTGGAGAATTACGAAAGCAACGATAACGGTGCCGCCGACGAAGAAGAAATTGACAGCACCGACTACGACATAGCCGTACGCAAAGTATTTAGCCGTGATACCGACTGGGTCGTTGAGGGTCTGCTCGGACGGGGCAAGGTAGAAATCGAAGACACAAACGGTCAGAAAGAAAAGCTCGACACCGATCAGACCATATTTTCCATCAGCCGCTACGTTCAGGCGCATACAGAAATTGGTATTACCCGCGGCGTCTTTGAACTTGAACAAGATCAGGCCAATGGTGAAACCGGCGAGATTAAGCAGACGTCCGTGTGGGGTAAAACGGTACGGGCACTCGATGACGGCGCATTTTTCTCTCTCTGGGGTGAGGTCGGCAAACAGGATGCAAATATCGATGCATTCCTTGCAAGCTTTGCAAATAGCCCGAATCTGGGTGAGGGCGACTTTGAAGGCAGTTTTTATAAAGTCGGGGCGGCGTATTTCCCCAACGCACTGATTGAAGTCGGTGCGGAA
>JBFJYC010000360.1:0-2598 GCA_041622815.1 Spongiibacteraceae bacterium
CAATGCCGATGCGCCGGTCGCCACTCTTTTTGCGGCTGACCTGTCTGACACGGTAATAAAATTAGTCACAGCGAACGGTAGGGGCGAAAGCCAGCCTATCCAGATCAACGTGACCATCGACAATAGTATTGGTGCGCCGCTGCCATTTCGGGCGGTGGATGCAGGGGGTGCCGATCGGGACGCGACGCCGGCAGCGAGTGCGCCCTATACGCTCGCTGACGTTAACGCCGCGCTGGATATAGAAGAACTAATAGATATGCAGTGTGTCGGCTGTCATTCGTCGGGCGGCGCGCGCAGCGTGGTGGGAATCCCCGTCTACTGGAACGACCAGGATACGGACACACAATACCCGCGATCGGATCGTGAAGACCGGTATCGTCGGGTGCTCTCCCGGGTTGATTTGATTGACCCGCTGAATAGTTTATTTCTGCGAAAGCCAACACTGCTGTCAACACCTCATGGTGGTGGGCTAGTGTTGAATTTGAATGGCGCCGATTCAGCTGAACGCGAGAAGGATGTTAGGATGTATCACAAATTGCTGAATTGGATTAGCGCGGGCGCACCCTGTGGTACGCACGCGATGTGTCCGTAAACGGCGTTAGCAGTTCAGCTGATACGCCTGTTGGGTTTCATTAATAATCCGCTCAACCGCAGCATCGAGTTCCGCCTCACTGGCGTCTATTGCTGATAGCTCTCGCAAGATACGCAGAATGCGGCCGTGAAGATTCGCGGTACCGACATAACTCAGCGGGGTGGGTGATTCAGCGTCGCTGACCGGCAGCTTCGGCGCCAGCTTACGTAATTTCGGATGACGGGCATCCAGCCAAGAATCCAGCGCCATTTCCGTCGGAAATGTATCGGCAGTATTTTCCTGAGCGAGTGTCATAGTGTTCCCTGTCGTATACGCAAACCGGGTTAGTCCGGCCTGTTCACGATGTATCCTACGTAGTTACGCGGATCAATCCTTAGAACAGCGTCACACTTGGCGGCTTAAGCCGCGCCGAAACAGGAAAAACTGCGAACTGCACCTATAATCTTTGTGACGCAGATCACTTTGGCCGGCTTTCAGCCGGTGCCGGCGGTGGTGCCGTTCACTCAGTTTTTGGCGTGTTCCGCCAGCCAGCCTGCGGTGATATCCCACAACTTGCGCGCCACTTCCGGGTCTGTTGCCTCGCGGCTGCTACGCCGCGGCCGGCAATCGGTGAGGTAGGCAGCGGCAACCTCGTCCCGGGGCTCGTGTAGCGCCGCGACCAGTGTTGTGGCAGCACCCTGACCGGCATTTTTGGTGAACGGACTGGCCAGTTTCATTGCCAGGGAGACCAGTACGGAGTCACTGCCGAAACTGGTGGTCACCATATTGCCGGGATGCACCGCGCAAGCGGTGAGTCCTTCTGCGGCATAGCGGCGCTGTAGTTCCCGGGCGTAGAGCAGGTTACAGAGCTTGGCCTGGCCGTAAGCTTTCATCGCCGAGTACTTTTCACGCGGGTAGGGAAGGTGGTTGAAGTCCAGCCGGTCGGGGCTGTGGTGCGCGGAGCTGGACAGCATGACCACCCGCGGCGCAGGCGCGCTCAGCAGGCGCGGCATGAGTTGTCCGATCAGGCTGGCGTGACCGACATGACAAACGCCTATCGTTTTCTCGAAGCCGTCTTCGGTGGTGTCAAATTTGGTGCTGATCAATCCGGCATTGGCGATCAGCAGATCGAGCGGTTTATCGGGCAGAGCTTCCACACAGGCCTGTACGCTGCGCAAGGAACTGAGATCCAGCGCGGCGAAGTGAACATCGGCATCGGGATAGCGCGCGCGAATCTGTCCGATAGCCGCTGCATGGCGTTCGGGGTTGCGCCCGGCAAGGCGGACTGTGGCGCCGGCGCCGGCGAGCGCGGCGGCGGTTTCAAAGCCGATGCCGGCGTTAGCACCGGTGATCAATACATTCCGGCCGGCCAGATTTAAGCCGGCGACAACGTCTTCGGCGTGGGATTTAGCATTGAAATTGCGATAGTCGATCATGGTCTGTCCTCCGGGGTGCGCGGCATTGTAACGTTGCCGCGCTTTGGCTGTCGCGCCTGCGCCACTACCGTATAATTTACGCCTTCATAAATGTTTCTCCAGAGTGCAAACTTGCCATGTCTGTTCCACTGAGTGTGCTTGATCTGGCGCCGGTCATCGAAGGCGGCAGTGTGCGGCAGTCGCTGCACAACAGCCGGGATCTTGCCCGGCATGCTGAACAGCTGGGCTATAAGCGGTTTTGGATGGCCGAACACCACAATATGCCCGGTATCGCCAGTTCCGCGACGGCGGTGGCACTGGGATTCGTCGCCGAGGGCACCGCGACAATCCGCATCGGTGCCGGCGGTATCATGCTGCCCAACCATGCACCTTTAGTGATTGCCGAGCAGTTCGGCACCCTCGCATCGCTGTACCCCGGTCGTATAGAAGTGGGCCTGGGCAGGGCGCCCGGTACAGATCAGCTGACCGCGCAGGCGCTGCGCCGCAATCTCGACGGCGATGTCGAGCAGTTTCCACAGGACGTAGCAGAGCTGCTGCATTATTTTGAGGCGCCGGCGCCCGGACAAAAAGTGCAGGCCGTGCCCGGGGCGG
>JBFJYC010000361.1:0-2570 GCA_041622815.1 Spongiibacteraceae bacterium
GGCGGCGTCTTTACAGGCTTTTAGCCAACTCTCCGGCATCGGCCAGCAAGCGCTTCGGCGCCACCCGCCCGTCGTCGAGAATACTGCCCAGACCGATAAAGCGGCCGTCATGCAGGCGCAGGATAACGAAACCCTCCAGCGGCGTGCCCGACTGCTGTACCGGTTCGCCCCGCAGCAGGTAGTAACCGGCGCGCTCGCCCAGAATCACCACCGGCATATCGCCGAGCGCGCGCTCCGGCGGCAGTAGCTTCGCATCCAGCAAATCGTCGCGACCTTCATCCCGCAGCGTCTGCAGCTCTGCCTCAGTCACCGCACAGTCCAAGCCGAAACCGGCGCAGACGGTCCGCCTTAAAGCGCCAAGATAGGCGCCAACTCCCAGCTTTGTGCCAATATCTTCGGCGATTGTGCGGATATATGTGCCCTTACTCACTTGCAGCTCGACAACGGCCCGGGGCCGCACTCCGGGGGTAAACGACTCGATTTCGAGCCGGTATACCGTCACCGGGCGGGGCGCACGCTCCACCTCTTCGCCCTTGCGCGCGAGCTTGTACAGCGGCTGGCCGTTCTGCTTGATGGCTGAGTACATCGGCGGAATCTGCTCGATATCACCGCGGAAATGGCCTGCCGCGGCCTCGAGCGCGGACAAGGTCAACGCGGACGCATCGAATTCGGCGACAACCGCGCCCTCGGCATCGCCGGTATCGCGGCGCTCGCCGAACACGAATTCAGCCCGGTAAACCTTGTCCGCATCGAGCAGGTATTGGGAAAACTTGGTCGCTTCACCGAAACACACCGGCAAAACGCCGGTCGCAAGCGGATCGAGACTGCCGGTGTGGCCGCCGCGCTGGGCCTGATAGATGCCGCGGACGCGCTGCAGCGCCCGGTTCGAAGAAATGCCGGCAGACTTATCGAGAATTAAAATACCGTCGACCGGACGGTCGCGGCGACGGCGGGCCAATTACTTGTCCGCGTCAGCTACTGAATCGGGCGCTTGCGGGTCGTCCGCGTGATGCGAGCGGTCCTCGCGCAACGCCTTATCGATCAACCCGGAGAGGTGCTGACCACGGGTGATACTGCTGTCGAACTCAAAGCGCAGCGCCGGCGTGCTGCGGGCGTTATTGATTTTGGCGATCTGACTGCGCAGAAAACCGGCAGCGCCGTTCAAGGCCTGAATTGCGTCCGCCGCTTCTTCGGCAGAATTCTTACCGAGCACGGTGACAAATACTTTGGCCCTGCTCAGATCGCGACTGACTTCAGCATCGGTCACCGACACCATCCCGCCGAGTCGCGGATCACGCATTTCGCGCTGAATCAGGGTGCCGAGCTCGCGGCGCAGAAAATCCGCGACGCGCTCGGTACGGCTAAAGTCTTTGCTGGCCATGCCTGATCCTTACCTCAAAACTCACTGAAGCCGCTGAAAAAAACGTAGCGAGCGACGGCCGCTTGGGGGCCGTCGTTTTTCAACGGCTTCACAGCGTGCGCGCGAACTCTTTAACCTGAAACACTTCGATCTTGTCGCCTTCTTTAACATCGGTGTAATTCTTAACGCCGATACCGCACTCAAAGCCGTTGCGGACTTCATTAACATCGTCTTTGAAGCGACGCAGCGATTCGAGCTCACCCTCGTAAATCACCACGTTATCGCGGAGCACGCGAATCGGGTTGCTGCGCAGTACATTGCCCTCGACCACCATACAGCCGGCAATCAGACCGAACTTCGGCGACTTGAACACATCCCGCACTTCCGCGATGCCGACAATTTCTTCGCGCAGTTCCGGCGACAACATGCCGGTCAGTGCCGCTTTGACGTCATCCATCAGATCGTAAATGACGCTGTAGTAGCGCAAATCGACGCTTTCATTCTCGGCCAGCTTGCGCGCGGCATTGTCGGCACGAACGTTGAAGCCGAACACCACGGCACCTGCTGTGATCGCAAGGTTGACCTCGGTTTCGGTAATACCGCCGACACCGCCGGATACGATATTCACACTGACTTCGTCATTACCCAGATCCGGCAATGCAGATTGAATCGCTTCCAGCGAACCTCGGACGTCAGCTTTGAGTACGATATTCAGTACCTGCTTCTCACCGACACCCATGCTTTCGAACATGCGATCGAGCTTGGATGCCTGCTGGCGCTGTAATTTCTGATCGCGGTCGCGACCGAAGCGGAACTCCGCCACTTCCCGCGCCTGCTTCTCGCTTTCAACCACAACGAAACTGTCGCCGGCATCGGGCGTGCCATCAAGGCCCAAGATTTCGACCGGCACTGAAGGCCCGGCGCTGTCGATCGGCGCGCCGTTCTCATCGAGCATCGCCCGCACACGGCCCACACACTGGCCGGCCAACACAATCTGACCCTGCTTCAAGGTACCGTTCTGGACCAGAATCGTTGCCACCGAACCGCGGCCTTTATCCAGACTGGACTCAATGACCACGCCCTGTGCCGGCACATCGGCCGCCGCCTGCAATTCAAGCAATTCAGCCTGCAGGTTGATTGCTTCCAGCAGGGCATCAACGCCCTCACCGGTTTGCGCAGACACATGCACAAACTGCGTGTCGCCACCCCA
>JBFJYC010000362.1:0-2527 GCA_041622815.1 Spongiibacteraceae bacterium
GCCAAATGCCGGCAAAGGCGACATTGCCATGAGTGATTTAGCCCGCAATAGCTTAGGTCTGGGCAAACGGCCGGCGTTGGTTTTGGTCGATATGATTAACGGCTTTACCAGTTCCGAGTGCCCATTAGGCAGCGATTGTCCGGAGGTGGTCGCCGCCAATGCCGAGTTGCTAGAAGCGTTTCGCGCACACCACTTGCCGGTTTTCTTTACTACCGTGGTTTATCGCGACCCCGCGCAGGCGAAAGTATTCCGCTCGCGCATTAGTGCGCTGAATTTATTGCAGCCGGATTCGAAGTGGGTGCAGGTCGACCCGGCATTGGCGCCAATAGACGGCGAGGCGGTGATTGAAAAGCAGTGGGCGAGCGGATTCTTCCGCACCGACCTGTATCTGCAGTTGCAGGCAGCGAACGCAGATTCTTTGGTGGTCACCGGATTGACGACCAGCGGTTGTGTGCGGGCGACAGCAGTCGATGGCCTGCAGCACGATTATCCTGTCGTAATTCCCCGCGAAGCGGTCGGCGACAGAAACGCTGCGGCGCATCAAGCCAATCTATTTGATTTGCACGCGAAGTATGCAGATGTCATGGATTTAAAAGATGTGCTGGAAGAATTAAACAATGCTGGTAGATAAAGTAGTTGCCGGTGCGTTGAAAGTTAATTGCCTTACGCATGGCGCTTAGGAGAGTACGAGTATGCAATCAGTAGAACAATTGTTTAGTAAGCGTGATTTAGAATCATTGCGCAGTGATGCACCGACACCGCTCTATCATCAAACCTATATGTTGTTGCGGGACCGTATTCTCGATGGCTCAATCCCCAAAGGCACCCAGATGCCTACCGAGCAGCGTCTGGCTGAGGTGTTTGGCGTTTCAAGAATTACCGCCAAGCGCGCAATGGACGAACTTGCCGCGCAGCAATTGGTGGAGCGCCGGCGCGGAAAAGGCACTCACGTTACTCATCAGTATCAGGCGGAGGCGCTGACCGCACCGATTACCGGCATGTTGCAGAAGCTGGTGAGTATGGGGCGCAGCACACGGGTCAAGGTACTGGCAGTGGAGGAGGTGATTCCGCCGGCCGATCTTAAGAAAGAGTTGAACCTGGCCGATGGAGAAAAGGCGTTTAAGCTGATCCGGGTGCGCAGCACCGATGAAGGTGTGCCGTTCGCCTACTACGTCAGCTGGACCAAGGGCATCAGCAAAGGATTCAGCAAAGAAGAACTGGAAACCTCCGTGCGGTTGGATGTGATCCGGGAGAACGGTATGGAGCTGACGCGGATCGAGCAGAATCTGGGCGCGGCTTCGGTTACCGCTGACGTCGCCTACGAACTGGAAATGAAACCGGGTGATCCGGCGCTGACCTTGTTGCGACGTTCCTATACCGAAGGCGGGCAGTTGGTCGACATACTGCACTGCCAATACAACCCGAAGCGGTTTAATTATCAGATGTCGCTCAATATGGATGAGTATTTAAAAACCGAATGATGAATATCGCGAAGCAGCCCGTCGTCGTCGCCGGTTCGGGTCCGGCAGGTTCAGCGCTGACGCTGTATCTGGCGCAGCACAATGTGCCTGTTATTTTGTTAGAGCAGTGCGACAGTCTGCCGATAGATCTGCGTGCATCAACGTTTCATCCGCCTTCACTTGAAATGCTCGACTCGATCGGCGTTACAGAGAAGCTGGTCGCGGCCGGGTTGTGTGTTGATCGCTATCAGTATCGCGACCGCAAGACCGGCGAGGTCGCTAATTTTGATATGAATCTGCTCGCCGACGAAACACCTTTCCCCTTTCGTCTGCAGCTTGAGCAGTACGAGATGACCCATATCGTCGGCGATATGCTCAAAGATTATGACCATGTAGATGTGCGCTTTGGTCACAGGGTCACCGATTGCCGGAATATCGACGGCGGCGTTGAGGTTGATGTCACTACGCCCGAGGGTTCTATTACGCTGGTGACGCCGTTTCTGGTCGGTGCAGATGGCGCATCCAGTAATGTGCGTAAAGGCGCCGGCATAGGTTTCGGCGGATTTACCTACGACGAGAAGTTTCTGGTCGTCAGTACACCGTTCGCGTTTGAAGATGTCTTTGACGATTTGGCCTATGTGAATTACGTGTCTGATCCGGATGAGTGGTGTGTGATTCTGCGTACCGAAAAAATCTGGCGGGTGCTGTTTCCGACGGCGCCGGAAGACAGCGATGACAAGCTGCTGTCTGATGAATTTATTCAGGGCCGCTTGAAGCACCTCTGGGACAAGGGCAGTGACTACGATATCAGGCACCGCACGCTCTACAACGTGCATCAGCGTGTTTCCGAAACCTATTTCAAAGACCGCATAGTACTGGCGGGCGACGCCTGTCATATCAACAACCCGCTCGGCGGTATGGGGATGAACGGCGGCCTGCATGACGCCTTCAACCTCGCTGAAAAGCTGGTCGGTATTGTCAGGGATGGCCGGGACTATAAGCAGGCCTTTGGTCAGTACGACCGGCAGCGGCGCGAGCTTGCAGTTAAGTTTGTGCAGGACCACACC
>JBFJYC010000363.1:0-2483 GCA_041622815.1 Spongiibacteraceae bacterium
AATTCCTCCCGCGCCAGCTTCGACATTTTCTGCAGCAGTCTGGGCTTGTCCACATAGCGGTAGATCAGGTTTAACGCGGTCGACGCCGCCTTTTTCTCACAATTGGCATGGTCCACCAGCAACAGCGGCAGATTTTCCGGCCGCGCCGCCGCCTGCAACCACGCCTCGGGCGTGGCGGAGCCAAGGAAATCGTTGATGGCGGACAGCTCGTTAATCGCCGGATACCGCGGTTAACAACGGCGCGTGATAGCGCTCGTAGTGCGCCTCGGACAGCGCGTATTACTCAGCCTCAATCAGGCTTTTCAGTGCCGGCAGAGATAGTTCGCTATGCGCGGGTCTAACCGCAAAACCAAATGCCGCAGCGGCATCAATCTGCGCGGCGCCGACCCGTAATAACTGATAAAGCCACAGCAACGGCGGTTTATGCGCGGCAAACTTGATTTGCTGCTCGCGCAGACGCTGCTCTAATAAATCGGGATTCACCACCACAACCTTGTCGGCCAACACCGCGCTCAGCAACTCATCCAGACGCTGGTCAATGGCCCGCTTTTCAGGCTGGGTATAGCTGTTCCAGCGAATCACTTCGTGGGCGTAGCGTTTACAGCCACGGCAGACCGCATCGCCGAGCGCGGTTGAGCACACACCGATACAGGGGGTCACGACATTTTTTTTGGCGGCGGCTTTCACAGGCGTATTTCGGCTTCGCGGGCAACGCGGGAGGCGCGCAGGGTAGGAAATGCCGGCCGCTGATTCAAGCCCGGACAGCAAATACTCACAAAAGCGGCCGCAAGCACTGCCCCTTCGGCGGCTTACTGCTATAATCCGGCCCGCTAATTTTCTCTCCGCCCGCCGCGCCAGCCTTGTCCGGCGCGGGGTCCGGATCTTCTTTCCAGCAGCAGGAGTATCACGTGTTAGAAGCCTATCGCAGTCATGTTGAAGAACGCGCCGCTCAGGGCATCCCGCCTAAGCCCTTAAGCCCGGAGCAGGTCGCCGGCTTGGTGGAATTGCTCAAAGCACCGCCCGCCGGTGAAGAAGCGTATCTGCTGGATCTGATCAGCAACCGCGTGCCGCCCGGCGTCGACGAAGCCGCTTATGTAAAAGCCGCATTCCTGTCAGCGATTGCCAAAGGTGAAACCACCTGCTCATTAATTGACCGCAACGATGCCATCAAATTGCTCGGCAATATGCACGGCGGCTATAACATCGAAACACTGGTGTCGCTGCTCGATGAAGCGGACTTCGCCGCCGCGGCCGCGGTTGAGTTAAAGCACACGCTGCTGGTTTTCGATGCCTTTCATGATGTCGAAGCCAAAGCCAAAGCCGGCAACGAACATGCCAAGGGCGTGATGCAGAGCTGGGCCGACGGCGAATGGTTCACCAGCCGCGATGCGGTGCCGGAAAGCATTAAAACCACGGTATTTAAAGTCACCGGCGAAACCAATACCGATGACCTGTCCCCCGCCCCCGATGCCTGGAGCCGCCCGGACGTGCCGCTGCATGCGCTGGCGATGTACAAAATGGCCCGTGACGGCATCACTCCGGATGTCCCCGGCGAAGTCGGACCGATGAAATTAATCCAGGAACTTGAGGCCCGCGGCCTGCCGGTCAGCTTTGTCGGCGACGTGGTTGGCACTGGCTCCTCGCGCAAATCCGCCACCAACTCGGTGCTGTGGTTCTTCGGTGACGATGTGCCCGGCGTACCGAACAAGAAAGGCGGCGGTATCTGTATCGGCAACAAAGTCGCGCCGATTTTCTACAACACTATGGAAGACGCCGGTGCGCTGGTATTCGAGGCTCCCGTTGATGAGCTGCATATGGGCGACACGATTGAGATCCGCCCCTACGACGGCAAGATCCTGAACGCCGACACCGGTGCAGTACTCAGCGAATTCGAACTTAAGTCCGGCGTATTACTGGACGAAGTCCGGGCCGGCGGCCGCATCAATCTGATTATCGGTCGCGGTCTCACCACGCGCGCGCGCGAATCACTCGGCCTGCCGGTCAGCGACCTGTTCCGCACTCCGGATGTACCCGCCGCTTCCAAAGCCGGCTTTACACTGGCCCAGAAAATGGTCGGCCGCGCCTGTGGCGTCGACGGTGTCCGCCCCGGCACGTATTGCGAGCCGCGCATGACCACGGTCGGTTCGCAGGACACCACCGGTCCGATGACCCGTGACGAACTCAAAGATCTGGCCTGCCTGGGCTTTTCCGCGGATCTGGTTATGCAGAGCTTCTGCCATACCGCGGCCTACCCCAAGCCGGTGGATATCGACACCCAACACAATCTGCCGGACTTTATCCGCAACCGCGGCGGTGTTTCGCTGCGCCCCGGTGACGGCATTATTCACAGCTGGCTGAACCGCATGCTGCTGCCTGACACCGTCGGCACCGGTGGTGACTCCCACACCCGCTTCCCGATGGGTATTTCTTTCCCCGCCGGCTCCGGTCTGGTCGCCTTCGCCGCCGCCACCGGGGTGATGCCG
>JBFJYC010000364.1:0-2473 GCA_041622815.1 Spongiibacteraceae bacterium
AAATTCCGGCCAGTAGTCGGCGATTTTTGCGTCATAGTCCAGCAGACCCTTGCCGACGAGTGATGCCATTGCAATGGCCTCGAGACTTTTGCCGCTGCTGAACACATTAACCAGCGAGTCAGCGGTGAAGCTGCTGCCCGGCGTCACTGATGCCCACAGATCCACAACCTTTTGCCCTTGATGGTAAACGCACAGTTGAGTGTGTTCTTCGGTCCAGCTGCGCATATTGTGCTCGTACAACTGCCGGACTGATTCGAATCCGGGGGCCACGGTGCCCTCAATGCGGTATGGGCTGTCTGCGGTGGACGACATTTGCTTTCCTCTAAGAACGGTTATGTTGGCTGGGCGGGAGTATAGCGAAGCTGGCCGCTGATGTTTTTAATCGCGCAGGGGAATTGGGCGACTCCCTGCGCTAGCGAGGTCAGGGCAGCGGGGTGTATTGATGAAGGTGCCGATCCAATGATAGGCCGTGATCAATAGCAGGTCCTGGTGCAGGTGCAATTGACGGCTCAATGCCATGCCGCCAAGAAATGCCGCGAAACACCAGGTCCATTTCCAGCGTAAGGTGAAGTAATGCATTGCCCCGAATGCGAGGTTTGCGATCAGCGCCGCCAACCAAAAATCTAAACCGCCGGCCTCGATCAATTTTGGTAGTGCCAATCGAAACAGGCACTCCTCCCAGAGGGAAAGCATGCCGAGGTAAATCACCCAGGCACATTGCTGCCCAGCTTTCTGCCGGTTGATTGAAATGGCATAGGCGCTCATGGCCAGCCAAATGACACTGCCGGTTAGCAGGTAGTCTGTGTAGCCGGTGTCGACAACATACACTGATAGAAGGGCGCGCAGATCGGGGTGTGCGAGCAACAATACGGCGAGCAGGGCGCCGGGCAATCCATGCCGAAACACGACCTGCTGCAGGGAGTACAGCCAGTCACCGGTAAAATCAGGGGGCCGTTGGAGGCGGTGGTGGCTGTTCATTTCTGACACTTTTCTCGCGTTTTGATGGGCTGGCGGAGATAGATTGTATCGCGCTTAGGCGGCTTGCAAGTGCGCATGATTCACGGGGCAGCCTGAATATGATCTGGAGATGTCTATAAAATGCGCGTGGTTCCAAGTCTAATTTTAGTAATTTTGGACACGAATACAGACTTTTTCATTAGTAGGATTGGAAGAATACCAGTTAGCAATGCGCTAAGCTTTGAAGACCTAGCGTAGTTTTAATCAGGAAATTCAGATGACAGTAAAGCAAGCTATCGGCGAACCCATCGTACTGCCAAACGGCAAGGTCGCACCTTTCTCTCCGGCCTACAGGCTCGGTGATCAACTCTATATTTCCGGGCAGCTGGCGTTCGGGGCTGACGACAGTTTGAACACCGGTGATATCAAAACACAGACCCGTATTTGTCTGGAGAATTTAGACAAAATTCTGAAGGAGGCGGGGCTTTCGAGGCGCGATATCGCCCGCGTAGGCATTTGGTTAACCGATGCGGCGGATTTCGGCGGATTCAATGAGGCCTACGCCGAGTATTTTGGTGATCATCGCCCCGCGCGCGCCTGCGTTGTTTCCGGATTGGTGCTACCCGGCGCGATTGTAGAAATTGATGCAATCGCCGGTTATTGATTCCAAGGTAGATTCGCTATGCATGTACTGATCGTTGGCGGTGGCCTGATAGGGGTTGCAACGGGCTGGGAGTTGATCAGCCGCGGGCATACCGTTGAGTTGTTTGAGTCTCAGGGCGAGTTGGCATCCGAAACCAGCTACGCCAACGGCGGCATGCTTACCGCAGGGATGTGTGAGCCGTGGAATGCGCCGGGTGTCTGGAAAGAACTGGCGACTTCATTATTTGATCCCAAATCCGCGATGAAGCTTCACCTTTCAGCGATTCCGAGTCTTGCTGTTTGGGGGCTTCGGTTTTTAGTGCAATCCACTCCCGCGCGATTTAAAGCCGCAACCGAAGCCAGTTACCAGCTCTGCGCCTATTCCGTATCCCGTACCAATGATTGGGTCGATCAGTTGGCGCTCGATTGTGACTATCGGTCGCCACAATCGTTGGCAGGCACTGGCCCGACGGGTGACCTTAAAATTTTTCAGACTCGCGAGGCTGCCGGTTTTTCTCTCCAGCTCGCCGAAGGGCTCAAGCAATTCGGGTTGGACTCTCAATTATTGTCCTGTGACCAGGTGATAGCGCTTGAGCCCGGCCTGGCACCGATTGCCAATAAAATCGCCTGCGGGCTTTATTACCCCGACGATACGGCCGGCGATGCATGCCGGTTCACGCGGGTGCTTGGGAAGCAACTGGCCGACGCCGGGGCAGTAGTGCATTTAAACTCGCCGGTTTTAGAGCTGCTTCGTGAGGGCGGCAGGGTCGTGGGATTAAAAACGGATCATCAGACTTTTCATGGCGATGCGGTGGTGTTGGCTGCAGCCAGTCAATCGCCGGGTCTCGCAGGCAAGGCCGGTGTCGCGCTTCCG
>JBFJYC010000365.1:0-2469 GCA_041622815.1 Spongiibacteraceae bacterium
CCGCCGTTGCTGATGCCCTTGATCGCCAGCTGCGCAGAATCGGTATACTCCTGATCGATCAGATATTGTGCAGCCGCATAAAAATCATCAAACGCCGTCTGCCGTTTGCCCGCCCGCGCCGCCTCGCGCCAGACTTCGCCGTACTCACCGCCACCGCGAATATTGGCTAACGCATAGACCCCGCCTTGCGCCAACCAAAGCGCCGCCTCAGCGGTAAATTCCGGTGCAATCGTCTGGCCGAAGCCACCGTACGCATAGAGCAGCGTCGGTCGCGGCGACCGCGGCGCTGCGCCAGCCTGCTGCAATAAGTAGATCGGAATCTTGGTGCCATCAGCTGCCGTATAGAATTGCTGCGCAATCACTGCGCCCGGCACCGTCAGAGGGCAAGATAAGTTATCGAGCAATTCAGGGCCCTGATCGCGACACGCCCAGGCCGCCCGCGGCCGGATAAATGACTGACTGAAGATCACCGTTTCCGTGTCGACCTCATACACCGCATCGATAGTCGACAATTCCGGTAACCGGATGAGCTGAAGCAGCTCACCGTCAATACTGTAGCGGTGAATGACATCGTGGGCATCCTCGACGTAGCACAGATACAGCTCATCGTTCACAAGCGTACTTTTGACAGGCGAGATAAACTGCTCCGGCTTGGCTAATGCCAATGACTGTTCAGGGACTACCACGCGCCAGTGGCGGCGTTCATGCTGCGCTAAATCTATAGCGACTAACTGCCCGTTGGGTGCATCGAGACAGGTATGCAAAAACAGGATATTCCCTGCCAAACCGACGATTTGATTAAAACAGCTGGCGTCATCGATGACCTGTCTTGCGGCGTGTTCAAGACACCTTCCTTCCGTATCGAGGTTGAGCAATACCAACCCGCTATTGCCGCTGCTGAATTGCCCGGTTTGCACTATCAAGCAACGCTGATCAGGCGCCATATAGGGCATAGCGATATGACCCTGCCACTGTGAGCCCGGGTAGCTGTACACGCAGACATCCGCTGCCCATGCAGCGCCGACTGAATGCAGGTAAACACCGTCAGGAGGATTAGGATCCGTTTCGAATAATTCACGACACACGCAATAGTAGTAGGCGGATTCATCGGCCAACCAAGCCAACCTCGGCTCTATCGACGCGAACGCGCTGCGCTCAACGAGGACTTTGCTGTGCAGATCGTAGACCTGCCAATAGGCTGTCGGCTGCCCCATCGGCGCGCTGCAATACAGCAGATAGCGACCCGACGGGCTCACATCCGTCAATTGAGGCTGCACTACTTCGCCGCTGTCGTTAAGATCGAGAATGCAGCGTTCCGCAGCCGCGTCATCCTGTACATAAAGTAGCGGCTGCTCTTTGCCGGCCACCATTTTGAAATAAAAATTCTGCAGCCCCCGTCGTGTACGCCAGACCGGCGCAACCGGCGCCGTATGGCTGCGCAACCACTGCTCGAAGACTTTTGCCTGTGTGTTGGTGTGCAGGAATTCTCCGGCAACGGCATCTTGTGCCAGCGCCCATTTGTGCACCGCCGGATCGCTGTGATTTTCAAGCGCGTGGTAGGGGTCGTCGACGCGATGGGTACCGATCGGACGTGAATAGTCAGATAGCGGCACGGGAAGCGCCGGATAGTGCGGGCTTTGCATGAGCGGTCCTGTAGTTTATAGCCGCTCAGATTATCGGTGCTTTGCTACGCCGACAAGCTACCAGCACCTGCATTCGGCACTCAGTTTACTTTGCGGTCAATCCTGCCGCTGCGCGCGACTTTCGGCGACACGCCGAAATGCTTTTTAAACGCCGTGGTAAAGTTTTTGGCGTAGTTGTAACCGACCATCTCCGCGACCTGACCGATCGCGTAATCGCCGGTGCTCAACAATTGCCATGCTTTATCCAGCCGGAGCCCCTGCGCGAAATCAAATATGGTGGTGCCAAATAATTGCTTGAAGCCCATCTTCAGCTTGCGCTGATTGACGCCGACGTGGCGTGCCAACTGCGCAATGGTCGGCGCGTCTACATAGTTATTCATCAACACCTGACGCGCCATTTCCAACTGGCGTTTATCGCGGGCCGATAGCTTTATGGTATTGCTTTCCCACTCCCGCTGGTGCGTCAACAGGTGGATCACCTCGCACATCAGCTCGGTCGCTTTGGCACATACATAGCTATGCCGCAGCGCGCCGAGGTAAGGCGCGTTCACAATGTCTACCACCGTGCGCAACAACGTATTCGTCATCGGCAGGGTTTCAAGAATCAGTTCCTGAGCATTGCGCTTTACATAGGCCTGTAAAGACTCCGGCAATTCGCTGATATAGTGTTGCGCGAGGGACAGAAACTGTTCGCGGGAATAATACAGCGTCACCGACGTGCCCCAGCACGCATCTTCTACACCTTCCAGCTTGCTCATTCCCGGTGGGTGCAGATACATCTCCGCATAACCACCGGAGAAAGTGATGCTGTCGGCCTGACCAAACG
>JBFJYC010000366.1:0-2469 GCA_041622815.1 Spongiibacteraceae bacterium
ATCGCGCCGACGCCCATAAAGATGATCAACGGCGCAGCACCGCTGGCAATCGCGACCGAATAAAAATTATAGAGCATGCCATTGGCATAACCGGCATCAGCGACGACCTGCCCCGCCAATTGATGGGCAGCGCTGTCGACACTTGCCCAGGCTATTTTCAGCTCCGCCAGCGAAACCGGTGCAGCAAACTGCAGGGCCTGCGACAGGTCTGCCAGTACCAACGGATCACCCGCAAGCAGCGCATTTTCAACCGCTGAAAATGCCAAGCCGGCACCCGGGATATTGGCCAGCAAACCGCCAAAGCCGATCGGCACCAGCAGCAACGGCTCAAAATTCTGCCTTATGGCGAGATAAAGCAGTAACAGGCATATCGCCATCATCAGAACCTGGCCACCGCTGACCTGCGCCAAACCCGACTGCAGCCACAGGCTGGTGAGTTGCTCCATTAGCCACGCCCCCGGTCGGACTTGAGTGAATAAGCCATCAGATCAAGCCAGCAACATCAGGGTGTCACCGACGGCAACTGCATCACCGTCGCGAACTGATATTTCGCTGACCGTTCCGGCACGGGATGCACAGACTTCGGTCTCCATCTTCATGGCCTCAAGCACCAGAATCACCTGGCCTTTCTGCACCATCGCGCCCGGCGTCACCATCACCCGCACGATATTACCGGCTAATGGCGCCGGTACCGGCTCACCGCCACCGGGCAAGGCTGCGGCCTGTGGCTGAGCCGCGCTACCGACATGCTTAATTGCGCTAATGTCACCGCCATCGCTGACCTGAACAACGTACTCCCGGCCTTCAACCTTTACCGTATAAACGCCGCTATCTGCGGCCGAAGCCGCCGCCGGTTGCGCCTCTTTGCCGGGCAGCGGCTCGAAGGCCGCCGGGTTATTCCGGTTTTTCAGAAATTTGAGACCTATCTGTGGGAACAGGGCGTAGGTCAGCACATCGTCGATCATACCCTCACCCGCGCTGAGCTCGATGCCCTCGGCCTTCGCCTTGGTTTGAAGCTCGTCGGTCAGCTTGTCCATCTCATCATCGATCAGGTCTGCGGGACGACACGTAACCGGTGCAGCGCCGTCTAGTACTTTAGCCTGCAACTCTGCATTCACCGGTGACGGTGTACTACCGTATTCGCCGCGCAATACGCCGGCGGTCTCTTTCGATATATTGGCGTAGCGCTCACCGGTCAGCACATTCAGTACCGCTTGCGTACCCACAATCTGCGAAGTCGGCGTCACCAGTGCGATGTTGCCGAGGTCTTCACGTACACGGGGAATTTCAGCCAGCACTTCATCGAAACGGTCGGCCGCACCCTGCTCCCGCAGCTGGCTTTCCATATTGGTCAGCATACCGCCGGGCACCTGCGCCACCAGAATACGGGCATCGACGCCCCGCAATGAGCCTTCAAACTTCGCGTAGCGCTGGCGCACCGCACGGAAATGCGCGGCGATCTCTTCCAGTAAAATCAAGTCCAGCCCGGTATCGCGTTCGGTGCCCTGCAAAATTGCGACCACCGATTCGGTCGCCGAATGGCCGTAGGTCATACTCATCGATGAGATCGCGGTATCGACATTATCAATACCGGCCTCAATAGCCTTCAATGCAGTTGCCGTCGACATGCCGGTAGTCGCATGGCAATGCATATGGACCGGCACGGACAACCGCGCTTTTAACTTACTCACCAGCTCAAATGCTTTATACGGCGTCAGCAATCCGGCCATATCTTTGATTGCGACCGAGTCCGCGCCCATCGACTCGAATCTGGCGGCGAGCTCAACCCAGCTATCGATGGTATGCACGGGACTCACCGTATACGACAGTGCTGCCTGAGCGTGCTTGCCGGTTTCGCGCACCGCCGCAATCGCGGTTTCCAGATTGCGCGGATCGTTCATCGCATCAAAAATCCGGAACACATCGACGCCGTTCACCGCGCAGCGTTCTACAAATTTACGCACTACATCGTCAGCGTAATGACGGTACCCGAGTATATTCTGGGCGCGAAATAGCATCTGCTGCGGGGTATTGGGCATCGCCTTTTTTAGTTCACGGATACGCTCCCAGGGGTCTTCGCCAAGATAACGGATGCAAGCGTCAAAGGTCGCACCGCCCCAGGACTCCAGCGACCAGAATCCGACGCGGTCGAGCTTTTCCGCCACCGGCAGCATGTCGTCCAACCGCATGCGGGTGGCAAAAAGCGACTGGTGAGCGTCACGCAATACTACATCGGTGATGCCGAGTTTTCGGGTACTCTCAGTCATGTCAAAACCTGTAAAAATTTTTCAAACGAAGGGTAAAGTCGTTAATCCCGGTTGCGATGCCGGCGAATCGCCTCGGCGATGACCGCGGCAATCCTGGGCTCAACGCCAGCCGAATCCGACGCCGGCCGGCCGGCGTCTGCCTCATTGACCGCAAACCGCTGCAACAGCCGGCTCATCAGCGTGGTGGCCAGCACCAGCACCG
>JBFJYC010000367.1:0-2468 GCA_041622815.1 Spongiibacteraceae bacterium
GCCATACGGGCAACACCATCCAATGCACCATGGTTATAGGGGCCGCCGGCAAACGCCATCGACCCGGTGACCGTCCACGGGCATACGCCGTCCAGTTTCAGGTCATAGGCGAAAGACTGAATCGCCGCGGGAAAACAACTATATAAGTCTGCGGCACGAATATCCTGAGCTGTTATACCCGCCAGTTCATAGGCACGCTCTCCCGCCATCACCGTACCGGCATGGCTGTGTAATGTCGGTTGTTCAGCCAGACACAATACGTGGCGGGATTGCACCGCGGCGACCGGATAAATCCACTTATCTTTCGACAGCCCTAAGGACTCAGCCTTCGCCGCGGAACACACCATAATCGCCACCGCCTGATTCACGTTCCACTGGCTGTTGTGCTTTTTCGTATAGGGGAAAGCGAGCATCGCGTTTTTCCCGACAGCATCGCGAATCTCCGCTGCCGGGACCGGTTCGCGGTACCAGGCATGGGGGTTGTCGGCGGCGATCTCGCTAAAGCTGCTATACAACTTTGCGATGTCATCGCGGTGCTCATCGATACCCAGACCGCGGTGATGACGCAGTGATGACTCAATCACCGCAAACAATTCTGCCGGCATAAAAATACCGGCCTGAGATTCAACTTCGGTGGCGAACGGGTCCGGCGTCGGATGGTAAACATCCGGCGCAGGTGTATCCTCGCCCTGCACGGTATTGCTCACCTCAACGCCACCAATTTTTGCGCGCAATTCACGAAACTTGGCTTCGCCGCCGGTGACAACGCCGATATCGACATCGCCGCGGCCGATGGCATCAAACAAATCGAACAACGGTGTGAGCTGCAGTACGCCGAGGTCAGCGAGAATGCTCTTGGCACCCGGGCAGCCGAGTTGGTCGGCGATTAATTTACCCGGGTTGCGGTACTCCCACATGCCCTGCTCGACCGAAATGGATTGCAACTGCGTTACCAGCGAAGCATCGCCGGCATCTGCCGCCGCCCCGCGCACAGCGGCTACCATCATGTCGGCCGGCTCAGGACAGGCCGTCGGGTCTTCGGATTTATTCTGATAAAAACCGACACCGATGATTACCGGTGTATTGGCTGCTAGATCACTCACTTTCTGACTCCGGATTGATGCTGGTGGGGTTCAGGCAGCGCGGGCCGCGCTCGCCTGCACGATGTCGTCACCGGGCTGGATAAAATCCTGCAAATGCGGCGCCTGATGCTCCGCCAGCCATGCGGCCCAGGTATCCGGCCAGGTCAACGGATCGCCCGCCGCGTCCAGATACCAGCTATTGCAGCCACTGGACCAAACAGTATTGCCCATTTTCGACTTCAGCATCGCGTTCCACTTGTCGGATGCCGACTGGGTCGCCTCAATCGTGTCGAGCTCGCCGCGTTGCCACGCCGCAAGCAACTGCAGTGTGTAATCGGTCTGAATTTCGCTCATCGCGATTACCGAGTAATTACCAATCGGTGAATTCGGACCGAGCATCAGGAAAAAATTGGGGAACTGCGGAATAAACATTGAGCGGTAGGCTTTGGTCGTGTCCTTCCAGACATCATCGATCGATACAGCATCGCGGCCACGAAATTCCATCGGCCGCATATAGGCCTGCGGATCAAACCCGGTGGCGTAAACAATAAGATCTAACTCATGCAACACACCGTCCTTTGTACGGATACCTGCCGGCTCGATCCTGTCAATATGCTCGGTGCACAGATGTGCATTCGGCTTTTGAATCGCATCGTAAAAGGTCGCGTTCATCACCACCCGTTTACAGCCGAACTTATAGTCCGGGGTCAGCTTTTCCCGCAGCACGGGATCTTTGATTGATGAATTCAAATAACGCTTGCCGTTCCAGGCCATCAGCTTATGCACCATGCGTATCCAGAGCTTGTTGCTGACCAACGCGGTCGTGCCATACTCGAACACCTTCAACGACAGGTTGCGGGTGCGCTCTATCAGCTTTGGCTGCTCGCGAAAGCGCTGGTGCTGTTGCTCGCTATAGGGCCGGTTTGCCATTTTCACCAGCCATTGCGCCGAGCGCTGAAAGACCGTGACTTCGGTTTCCGGTGTATTGATCAGCTCCGGTATCAGCTGGGTGGCGCTGGAGCCTGTACCCACCACGCCAATACGTTTGCCTGCAAGCGCTACCGAATGATCCCAGCGCGCGGAATGAAAACTGCTGCCGGCAAAGCTATCCATACCTTCGATGTCCGGCAACCGTGGCTGATGCAGCATGCCGGTAGCCGCGTATAGCAAATCTGCCGTATAGGTATTGCCTTTGGCAGTGCTGACGGTCCATTTACCTGCATCGTAAACACAGGCGGTCACCGCCTCATTGAAGCGGGTACACGCCTGTAAATCATGTTCTTCGAAGACTTTGTTGAAATAGCGGTGAATTTCATCACCCGGTGCGATAAAGCCGCTCCAATCCGGGTTATAAGCCCAAGAATACGTATAGGCATGTGCCGGCAC
>JBFJYC010000368.1:0-2450 GCA_041622815.1 Spongiibacteraceae bacterium
CAGATCGACAGTGGCATCGCCTGTGGCAGCGACACCACCTCTGACGCACCGATCGGCGTCAGCGAAGGCATGCGTCAGGTACTGCTGCGCGTTAATGCCGCAAAAACCGGTGGCGACCGCGTCAAAGCCCTGCTCGGCCTGCGGCCGTCTCACATCGGTATTTCTATTCCGCAGAACGAAGAGCCGCGCACCGGCCTCAGCATGGGTGGCCATACCGAGGTCACCGCCAAAGAATGGCAGGTGCCACGCGAAGATCAGGACCGGCTCGCCGAAGCCAGCCACAAAAATCTGGCCGCCGCCTACGAGCGTGGTTTTTTCGACGATCTGATGACCGAGTTTAAAGGCCTGAAACGCGACAACACATTGCGGGCCGACACCAGCTACGAGAAACTGGCAACGCTGAAACCGGCGTTTGATAAAGAGAGCGGCCAGGGCACATTAACCGCCGGCAACTCTTCAACGCTCACCGACGGCGCCTCTGCGGTGTTGCTGGCCAGCGAAGAATGGGCAAATGCGAATAATCTGCCGGTAAAAGCCTGGCTGACCTTTGTTGAGACCGCCGCTGTTGATTTTGTCGGCGACAGCGGTACCAAAGAGGGCCTGTTACTGGCGCCGGCCTACGCCGTGCCGCGCATGCTCGCCAAGGCCGGCCTGTCGTTACAGGATTTTGATTACTACGAAATTCACGAAGCCTTTGCCGCACAGGTACTGGCTACCCTCAAAGCCTGGGAAGATCCGGTATTCTGCAAAGACCGGCTCGGCCTCGATGCACCGCTGGGCAGCATCGACCGCAGCAAGCTTAACGTGAACGGCAGCTCGATCGCTGCAGGGCACCCCTTCGCCGCCACCGGCGGGCGTATTCTCGGGACCCTCGCGAAAATGCTTGAAGAAAAAGGTAGCGGCCGCGGCCTGATTTCGATTTGCGCCGCCGGTGGTCAGGGCGTCACCGCCATCCTCGAACGCTAGCCCAAGCCATGCCGCAGACCGAGTTTCTGACATCGACCGCGGCGGTGGTCGATCGCATTATCGCGGAGATCGGCAACGAGTTGATCGTTGCCATTCCGCTGGGCCTCGGCAAACCGCTGAATCTGGTCAACGCGCTCTATGCGCGCGCCAAATCTGATACCAATATCCGGCTCACTTTTCTCACCGCGCTCAGCCTTGAGATTCCGCGTGAGAATCATCCGGTGCGCAAACGCTTGCTGCAGCCTGTTTTTGACCGGCTCTATGCCGGCTGCGATGAGCCGCATTACGCGCGCGATATCAGCAACAAGACTCTGCCGAATAATGTAACGGTCAGGGAATTCTACTTTCGTGCCGGCAGTCGCTTAGGCACCGCAACTGCACAACGCGATTACATCAGCTCGAATTACACCCATGCTGCCCGCGATGCATTCGCGAATGGCTGCAACGTGCTAATGCAGATGGTAGCGCCGGGCCCCGGTACAGGTAACAGTCAGAAATTCAGCATGAGCTGCAACCCGGACACAATGTCCGAAATGATGGGTTTGCTGGACAACACTGAGCGGCGCTATATCAGCGTTGCTGTTGCCCACGACGATTTGCCCTATATGTACGGCGATGCCGAAGTCACTGCATCCCGCTATGACATCCTGTTACAACCGGAACAGCCGGAACCGAAACTGTTCCCGGTGCCGAGACTACTGCCGGTCGGCGACACCGATCATATGATCGGTCTGCAGGCCAGCGCGCTGATACCCGATGGCGGCACGCTGCAAATCGGCATCGGTGCCATGGGTGATGCCATTGCCAATAGTCTGATCCTACGGCAGCAAGATAATGAGAGCTACCAGGAATTGCTGCGCCAGACCGGCACAACGCCGCGTTTTAATAAAGTGATCGCCGATGCCGGTGGCACCGGTGTTTTTAGCGCCGGCGTCTATGGCGCAACCGAGATGCTGACCGAAGGTTTTTTACAGCTGCTGAACGCCGGCATCCTCAAACGCCGGGTTTATGATTTTTGGGCACTGCAGCAACTGATTAATAGCGGACACTGCAATCCTGAAGCGCTGTCACCGTCGGTATTGGAAGGCATGGACGCAATCGGCGTGCGCGAGTTGCGCGGCAAAGATTTCGACATCCTGCAGCATCACGGCTTCTTTAATGCGCGCACGCAATATCACAATGGCTACATCACGACACCGGCCGGCACCCGGGTCAACGCCAATATCGGTGACCCGCAAACCCGCCGGGTGCTGGGCGCAGAAGCACTTGGCACGAGCCTGCAAAACGGCCATGTCCTCCACGGCGGCTTCTTTGTCGGCAGCAGTGCATTTTATGAAGCCTTGCGCACGCTTGACGAAGCGACCCGGCGCAGTATCGGCATGTGCGGTGTCGACCGGATTAACCAACTCGACCTGAATCCGAGATTGTTTAAGGCGCAGCGTTTGAACGCACGCTTTATCAATACCGGGCTGAAGGTATCGGTC
>JBFJYC010000369.1:0-2439 GCA_041622815.1 Spongiibacteraceae bacterium
AGGCGGATCTGTTCGAGGGCCTGCTCGCGCAACAGTCTATCGAGCGTGTTCATATCATCGCTCACGACTACGGCGACACCGTGGCGCAGGAACTGATGGCCCGGTATCTGGACCGCAAAAATGCCGGCGCCGCCGGCGTCACAATAAAATCGGTGTGCCTGCTCAATGGCGGACTGTTTCCGGAAACCCACCATGCGCGGTTTGTGCAGAAGTTACTGAATAGTCCGGTTGGCTTTCTGATATCACAGGCTATGAATCGCAAAAGTTTTGGTAGCGGATTTTCAGCCGTATTCGGCGACAACAGCAAGCCTGACAAAGCATTGCTTGATGACCTGTGGTCGCTGTATGAAAGAAACGACGGCAAACGCATTGGCCATCTGCTGATTCGTTATATCCGCGACAGAAAACAGCATCGCGAACGCTGGGTCGGCGCGCTGCAAAACTTTGATGGCCCGCTGCGCCTGATTAACGGCCCGGATGACCCCGTATCGGGCTTACATATGACAGAACGCTATCGGGAGCTGATCAACAACCCCGATATCGTTCTGCTCGATGGTATCGGTCACTACCCGCAGCTGGAGGCGCCTGAGCCGGTGCTGCGCGCAATCAGCGAATGGCTTGACTGATCAGGCACCAATCCAGTTCTGACCGCACACACGCAGGGTCACGCCGTTAATCGCTGCCGAGCCGGGGTTGGCAAACCAGGCAATGGCCTCTGCCACATCTTCCGGCTGTCCGCCCTGCGACAGTGAGTTCAGGCGCCGCGCAATTTCACGGGTGAGCACCGGTATTGCTGCCGTCATCTGGGTCTCGATAAAGCCGGGGGCAACCGCATTGACGGTAATACCGCGGGCGCGCAGTGCGGCATCGTTCGCCATGTAGTCGACATAACCGATTACACCGGCTTTTGAAGTGCTGTAGTTGGTCTGACCGCGCTGCCCCGAAATACCCACCATCGACGCGACACCAATAATGCGTCCGTTATCGTTGAGGCCGCCGTTTTCAAGCAGGTATGTGTTGATGCGTTGCGCGGCGGCGAGGTTGATTTCCAGTGTCATGTTCCACCACTGCTCAGACATATTGACCAGCAATTTATCGCGGGTCACGCCGGCGTTGTGCACAACCGCATGCGCGCCGCCCATCGCTTTGGCTTTGTCGGCAATCAGCTGCGGCGCATCCGCAGCGGTAATATCAGCATCCAGCGCTTCGCCACCCACGGATGCCATGACCGCACTCAAGGCTTCTGAGGCCGGCGGAATATCGACACCGAGAATTTTTGCACCGCGCATCGCCAGTTTCCGCGCAATCGACTCGCCGATACCACGGGCGGCGCCGGTCACAATCACCACCTGGCCGTCCAGCGGGCGCTCGGGCTCGGCCGGTGTCACATCAACTCCCGCCTGTACCCGAATCACCTGGCCGTCGATATAAGCCGAACGCGATGACAGCAGAAAAGACAGCGTGCTGCGGGTAGCGTGATCGGCGCCCTCTTCGACAATCATCAACTGCGCGGTGCTGCCGCGGTTACCGATCTCCTTCGCCAGCGAGCGGGTAAAACCCTCCAGCGAGCGTTGCGCGGCGGCATGCTCGGCACTGGCCGCCGCATCATGCGGTGACGCGATGACGATAATACGGCCGTTATTGCTAAGCCGGCGTACCATCGGCTTGAAAAACTGATACATATCCGCCAGATCCGCCGCTTGCTTGCAGGCTCGGCCGTCGTAAATCAGCGCAACACATTTGTCAGCGTTGCCCTCAGGGTAGCGCGTCTCAATATCTGCAGTGGCCAAATCTTCGCTATTGATACCGAGCTCGATCAGGTGACCGCGCAGTGCCGTGCTCGCCGCAGCGTCGGCGCCACCGCCGCATACTACGGTGCCGGTCGGCAGACCCCTGCCCTCCTCACAACGAACCAGATCGGGGACAACCAGCCCCAACTTGGAGGCAATAGCAGCACCTGTATTAGAGCGCAGAAACTGTTCGATTCTATCGGTCATAGCGTATATCTCCCCGTTTTGCCCGTCGCGGGCGGTGGCCAGTTTAGCCGGATTCCAGCGAAGGCCGGATTATGGGTTATTTTAATCAATGGTGACAATGAAAACATATAAAAAGTTGGGTACACTGCGATACTTTCCAATCTGAACCTCACCGGAACCAGACCATGACCCAGACCATTCGACGCGTTGCAATTATCGGCGGTAACCGTATTCCCTTCGTACGTTCCAACACCGCCTACACTGCGGTCAGCAATCAGGAGATGCTCACCGCCGCCCTGAACGGTTTGGTCGCGCGCTACGACCTCGGCAACAAAGCGGTTGGTGAAGTCGCCGGCGGTGCGGTGATGAAACACAGCAAAGACTTTAATCTGGTCCGCGAATCCGTATTGAGCACCGCGCTTAATCCCGCCACCCCCTGCACCGATATCCAGCAGGCCTGCGG
>JBFJYC010000370.1:0-2439 GCA_041622815.1 Spongiibacteraceae bacterium
GCACCATGCTGAAAAGAACCGGCGGCGGCAGTTCCGGCGCTAACAAGCCGGCCCCCGCAGCGCCGATCGAATATGCCGACACCGTCCATTGGCAGCTCGCCGCCAATAAAGGTCGTGCCTATGCGAAAGCCTCCGGCGATTACAACCCGATTCACCTATGGCCGGTAACAGCGAAAGCAATGGGGTTTAAGCGTCAGATTATGCACGGCATGTGGAGTAAAACCGCTGCGGTCGCCCACCTGACACCAGCAGATTACAACGGCCCGCTTACCGCCGATGTGAGTTTTAAACTGCCGATCTTCCTGCCTGCCGAAGTACAACTGCAATCCACTGCCAGTGATAGCGGTGTGGATTTTGAGATGCGCGATGGCAAAGGCGAAAAGCCGCACTTAAGGGGCAAACTACTGTTTTCCGCTGACCTATAAGCGCGCGGCGCTGACTTCAACTACAACGCCGTTCATATGCGACATGCCTGAGCCCGGTTCGATAGAATCGACGCCGTCGGGGCTCAGGATATTAACGTTGGCGCCGGTTGTTTGTCTGGCAACACTCAAACCGTCTGCCTGCTGATGGCCCCAGCCATGGGGCACGGCAACGGCGCCGGGCATCATCGCTGCATCAAGCTTTACCGGGACTGTAATGCTGCGACCGTTGGCGCTGACCGCAGCCAGTGTCCCGGCAACGAGACCGCGGGATTCTGCATCCGCCGGATGGATATGCAGATAGTTGGTCGAGCGCTCGCCCTTCACAAAAGCCTTCGCGTTATGGGCCCAGCTATTGTGTGAAAAGCGCTCCCGGCGCGACACCAGCTTCAGCGCCCGCGGTTGTGCTAGTTCCGATTGATAAAAATTTTCAAGGGACGTAACACGCGCAACCAAATCAGCCGGTGCCAATTCGACTTTACCCGACGGCGTATTGACCCGCTTACCCAGGTAATCACCGGGCTGGTTCGGGGTCAGGAGGGTGCCGTTGACGGCATTGCGGATCTTTCGCGGACTGCCAATTTTGGCGCTGCGGATCATCATACTGAGGAATATCTTTTCGAACGAAGTCCAACGCCCGATCAGCGGCAGACGCGCAAGCCACTCGGCAGTATTACTCAGCCATTGCAGCGCCCGCGAGCCGCCAAAGCTGACCCCGGCCGCGCGGGCAATCTGGCGCAATATCAGTCCCTCGTCGCGGGACTCGCCGGCGGCCGGAATGACGACATCGGTGTAATCGAAGTATCGCGTCGGCATAAGCCCCATCACGGTAAAGAAATAGAACGGCACGTCGGCACGCTCCAGCGAGTGCAAACCGGGCAGAATATAGTCGGCATACTCGGCGGTTTCATTGCGTACCAAATCGATGCAGACGAAGAGCTCCAGATCAGCGAAGGCCTCTGCCAGCCTTTCGCTGTTGCTCATGCTCAGCAGCGGGTTACCCGCCATATTAAACATCGCTCTTACCCTGCCTTTACCCGGAGTCAGGATCTCATCCGCGAGAATTCCTCCTGGTATGGTGCTATTCACGTAGGGGACCTTGGCGATGCGCGAGTATTTTTGTTGGCCATCCCGCGCGAACTTGGGGAATGCGCCCTGCCCCGCCAAAGACCCGCCTTTGTTGTCGAGATTGCCGGTTATCGCATTGATCGCTTCCTGCAGCCACACCGTCATCAGCCCGTAACGGGTTTGATTGACACCGGTAGCCGAATAAATAACCGCACCGTCAGCGGCAAGATAGTCGCTTACCATTTGGCGTAGTTGTTCAGCGGCAATGCGGGTGACTTGTGCGACACGTTCCGGTGTCCAGGCTTTGCTGATCTCCGCTAACGCTTCATAACCATTCATAAACCGGCTGACATGCACTTTGTCGACCGCGCCCCGAACGATCACTTCATGCAAAAAGCCCAGCATAAAAAAGACGTCGGTTTCCGGCCTGATTGCTACATACTCGCCGAGGCGCTGTGAGGATTCCGTGCGCCGCGGATTCACCCAATAGACCTTACCGCCGCGTTTTTCTATTGCCTCTATGCGCTGTAACGGATTGGGCATATTGATAAAGGTCATTTTTGAAATAACCGGATTGCTGCCCACCGCAATCAGCAGCTTTGTATTATCGATATCAGGAAATGTCTGATCATCGGCGCTGCCGTACATACGTTCACCGCAGGCGAATTTATTCGCGCAGTCCTGAGTCCCCGGCGTAAACAGCTTGTCGGCATCGAATGCTGACAGAAAAAAGGTCATCGCCGAGGTCGGCCAGAAACTGAAACCTATCGGATTGCCCATATAGGCCGCAATCGCGTCACCCCCGTCGCGCTGATGTATGGCTTTAAGCTTTGCACCGATTTCCGCAATCGCCTGCGGCCATTCAATTTCGACGAAGCGCCCTTCTACCTTTTTTAGCGGCCGTGTAATGCGGTCGGGGTTGTGGACAAAATCGCCCATGCGCAGCCCC
>JBFJYC010000371.1:0-2424 GCA_041622815.1 Spongiibacteraceae bacterium
ACGGCGGGGGGCGACAGCCAGTGGCCGCGCCACGTGGTGGAGACCTGGATGCGCATCTGGGATCTCTCCAAACCGGTGATTGCGCAGGTGCACGGCTATTGCCTGGCGGGTGGTTCTGAACTGGCCACCGGCTGCGATATTGTCTATGTCTCCGAGGATGCAAAAATCGGTTACCCGGCGGTGCGCTTCGGTGTGCCCGATATGCAGTTTCACCCGTGGTTGGTGGGTATGCGCAAGGGCATGGAGATGCTGCTGACCGGAGATTCGCTGAGCGGTCGTGAAGCGGTTGATTATGGCTGGGCGACGCGCTGTTTCGGCAACGAAGAACTTGAAGCGAAAACGCTGGAGCAGGCACTACGTATCGCCGAGATCCCGGCTGATATCGTAGCGCTGAATAAGCGCGCTGTGCATCGCCAGATGGAGGCGATGGGTTTGCGTGCCGGTCTGCGTCAGGGCACCGAGCTGTGCACGCTGGCCACCCATCAGGCCAGCTTTAAAGAATTTATTGATGCGACGCAGGGCGGCACTCAATTGACCAGTGCGCTGCAGCAGCGCGACAAGAAGTTTGGCGATTATCGCACCAGTGAAGAATCGGACGGATAAAGTAAATGCCGCAGGGTTACATCAAGAGAATACTCGCCGCCAAGGTTTACGACGTCGCGATTGAGACGCCGATCGACGCGATGCCGACATTGTCCGCGCGCCTGGATAACGAGATTCTGCTGAAGCGGGAAGATCTGCAGCCGGTGTTCTCGTTCAAGTTGCGCGGTGCCTATAACAAAATGGCGCATCTCAGCGATGCGGAGAAGGCCGCCGGCGTCGTTGCGGCGTCCGCCGGCAATCACGCGCAGGGTGTCGCATTGTCTGCGTTAAAGCTCGGTATTAAAGCAACCATCGTCATGCCCAAGACCACGCCGCAGATCAAAGTGGACGCGGTACGCTCACGCAAGGCGAAGGTGGTTCTGTCCGGCGATACTTATGACGAGGCCTCAGCCTACGCGCAGAAATTAGTGGTCGAGGAAGGGATGACCTATGTCCATCCCTACGATGACCCCGACATCATCGCCGGTCAGGGCACGGTGGCAATGGAGATCGTACGTCAGCATCAGGGCCGTCTTGACGCGGTTTTTGTCCCGGTCGGTGGCGGTGGCCTGGCGGCGGGTGTGGCGGCGTATATGAAATTTGTGCGGCCGGAAACCAAGGTGATTACGGTCGAGCCGGAGGATGCCGCCTGCCTGAAACTGGCGCTGGAGAAAGGCCGTCGCGCCAAGCTTGCCGATGTCGGGCTGTTTGCTGACGGGGTTGCGGTGCGCCAGATCGGCAAGGAGCCTTTTCGCGTTCTGAAGCAAACCATCGATGCGACCATGACGGCGACAACCGATGAAATGTGCGCGGCGATCAAAGATATTTTTGATGACACCCGCTCTATCGCCGAGCCGGCCGGTGCACTCGCTTTGGCCGGGCTGAAGAAATATGTGGCCGAGAACGATGTCACCGGGCAAACCCTGCTGGCGATCGATAGCGGTGCCAATACCAATTTCGATCGGTTGCGCTATATTTCGGAGCGCACCGAGATCGGTGAGAAGCGGGAAACCGTGTTGGCGGTGGTGATTCCGGAGCGGCCGGGTAGTTTCCGTGCGTTCTGCAATGCTATCGGCAAACGGATGGTGACCGAGTTTAATTACCGCTACTCCTCCGACGGCGATGCCTGCATTTTTGTCGGCTTGCAGGTTGCGCCTGACGATCATGACCGCGAGCGTCTGATCAGCGATCTGCGCAAGGATAAATACCGGCTTGAAGACCTGACTGACAATGAAATGGCCAAGCTGCATATCCGGCATATGGTCGGTGGCCATGCGCCCGGCGCGCTTGAGGATGAGGTGCTGTTCCGGTTTGAGTTTCCCGAACGCCCCGGCGCGCTAATGAAGTTTCTGAATCATCTCGGGCAGCGCTGGAATATTTCGCTGTTTCATTACCGCAATCACGGTGCGGCATTCGGCCGTGTACTGGTCGGTTTACAGGTGCCGAAGAAAGATCGCGTTCAGGTGAAAAAGTTTCTCGATAGTCTCAACTACCGCTGGGCGGAAGAGACCGATAACGTCGCGTACACGATGTTCCTGCGCTGAGCTCGGCGCAATACGCCTAGCGCCATTGCTGATCGGTGACGATGTGCGCTGCCGCTAGGTCCAGCGCGTTGGTGGGTACTCTCGCTACGCGCTGACACTCGTGCGCCACGCCGAGCAGGGTTGGTGTATGCGGTTTGCGCGGCTTTTTTTCGTCTATAAATGCAAACGTGCGGTCGTAATAACCGCCGCCCATACCCAGGCGGCGACGCTCGTTGT
This sequence comes from Spongiibacteraceae bacterium, assembly GCA_041622815.1. Taxonomy (GTDB): domain Bacteria; phylum Pseudomonadota; class Gammaproteobacteria; order Pseudomonadales; family Spongiibacteraceae; genus JBFJYC01. The sequence goes on from JBFJYC010000371.1 coordinate 2,343, forward strand.
CAAAAGCGACCAGCGGCATCAGCACCAGGTCAATCATCCAGGTCGGGTGAGTCCGCGTGTTGACGGGTTCGGGGATGCCAAA
>JBFJYC010000372.1:0-2423 GCA_041622815.1 Spongiibacteraceae bacterium
GCGGTACACCGGCGGCTTCCATAATTTGTTTGGCGGCAGATTTTGAACCCATGGCTTCGATGGCCGGTGTCGGCGGGCCGATGAAAACAATGTTTTCCGCCGCACAGCGGCGGCAGAATTCCGCGTTCTCTGAGAGAAAGCCATAACCGGGGTGTATCGCCTGGGCGCCGGTGCGTATTGCGGCAGCAATGACCTTGTCGATATCCAGATAGGATTCCCGTGCCGGGGCCGGGCCGATATGCACTGCTTCATCCGCCATGCTCACATGCAGGGCATCGCGGTCGGCATCGCTATACACAGCTACCGTGCGCACGCCGAGTGCTTTGGCGGTTTTAATCACACGGCAGGCAATTTCCCCGCGATTAGCAATCAGTATTTTAGTAAACATATTTTATTCCAAGCTGTTCTTACGGCGATGTGATTCGGTGAGCCGGATTTCGATGGCTACATCCGGAACACGCCGAATTTAGTGTCTTCGATCGGCTTGTTCAGGCTGGCAGATAAACTCAATCCCAGCACCATGCGGGTTTCGGCCGGGTCTATGACACCGTCATCCCACAGCCGCGCCGACGCGTAGTAGGGGTGGCCCTGCTTTTCGTACGTGTCGAGAATCGGCTGCTTGAACTGCGCCTCTTCCTGCTCCGACCAGCTTTGATTATCACGTTCCAATTGATCCCGTTTGATCTGCGCCATCACGCCGGCTGCCTGTTCTCCGCCCATGACCGAGATGCGTGCATTGGGCCACATAAACAGAAAGCGCGGATCGTAGGCGCGACCGCACATGCCGTAGTTGCCGGCGCCGAAGGAGCCGCCAATCAACACAGTCAGTTTAGGTACTTTGGCGCAGGCAACGGCGGTCACCATTTTGGCGCCGTGTTTGGCGATGCCACCGGCTTCGTATTGTTGTCCCACCATAAAGCCGGTGATGTTCTGAAGAAAGATCAGCGGTATTTTTCGCTGTGCGCACAACTCGATAAAGTGCGCGCCTTTTTGCGCAGACTCAGAAAACAGAATGCCATTGTTGGCGACGATGCCGACCGGGTTGCCGAATAGACGTGCGAAGCCGCACACCAGCGTGGTGCCGTAGAGCGCTTTAAACTCATCAAAATCTGAGGCATCGACAATGCGGGCGATAATGTCGCGCACATCGTAGGGCTGGCGCGCGTCTTTAGGGACGATGCCGTAGATTTCATCGGCCGGGTAGGCGGGGGGCTCGGCAGCTTTAACATCGAGTTGCACGGGCTTGGTTCGGTTCAGCCGTTTGACGGCATTGCGGGCAAGCTCCAGAGCGTGATGATCATTCTGCGCGTAGTGGTCGGTAACGCCCGAGGTTCGGCAATGCACATCGGCGCCGCCGAGCTCTTCTGCGCTGACGACTTCACCGGTGGCGGCTTTCACCAGCGGTGGGCCGGCTAAAAATATAGTGCCCTGTTCGCGCACAATAATCGTTTCGTCAGCCATGGCCGGTACGTAGGCGCCGCCGGCGGTACAACTGCCCATGACCACCGCAATTTGCGGAATGCCTTGCGCAGACATATTGGCCTGATTGAAAAATATGCGACCGAAATGCTCCCTGTCGGGAAAGACCTCATCCTGACGCGGCAGATTGGCGCCGCCTGAATCGACAAGATAGATGCAGGGCAGGTTATTTTCCTGTGCGATTGTTTGTGCGCGTAGGTGCTTTTTTACCGAAAGCGGGAAGTAGCTGCCGCCTTTAACCGTGGCATCATTCGCGACAATCATGCACTCCTGACCACACACACGGCCGACGCCGGTGATCACACCGGCTGCGGCGACTTCGTCTTCGTAGACCTTGTGCGCGGCGAGTTGTGATAGTTCCAGGAACGGGGTGCCGGTATCGATCAGTGCGTAGACCCGCTCACGGGGTAACAGTTTGCCGCGGTCTTGGTGGCGTTGTTGTGACTTGGCACCGCCTCCCAGACTAATCTCTGACACCAATTTTTTCAGGTCTTCGACCTGCGCGCGCATATGTGCGGCGTTCTCGACGAAACCGGGGCCCCGGGGATTGATTGCTGACTTGAGTACGGTCATAACCGCAATACCTTTAAAGTTAATAGGGTTTTAAAATATTTCGCGCGCTCATCGCATAGTCACGCCGTTTCATTGAATAGCTCACGCCCGATCAGCATGCGCCGGACTTCAGAGGTGCCAGCGCCGATTTCATACAGCTTCGCATCGCGGAGCAGGCGGCCGGTCGGCAACTCGTTGGTATAGCCGACACCGCCGAGCGCCTGTATAGCCTGTAACGCCATCTGTGTGGCGCGTTCGGCGGTAAAAAGTATCACGGCTGCCGCGTCTTTACGCGCTGATTCATTGCGGTCACAGGCGGCGGCAACGGCATACAAATAGGCCCGGCTGGCATTGAGGTCGGTGTACATATCGGCGAGCTTGCCCTGCATCAA
>JBFJYC010000373.1:0-2408 GCA_041622815.1 Spongiibacteraceae bacterium
GCCTCCTCCCTCAGAGGCATTATATCTGTAGGTATTCTTGTCAGCTAAAACCCTATTTTCCGCGATCCCAGAATTATGGCTGAAAGCCATTCCTGGGCTTAAGTAGTAAGCAGAAACTGCGGTAAGAGGTGTTTGCACGGGGCATAAGCTCACAAGCCGGCTCCAGGATATGTATTTGAAATGCTAGTGCTCTGAACCGCTTTGACAGGCGAAAGTACTAAAATAACATGAGCTGCTACAATCGCTTGAACTTATTCCCCAGCATTAAATTGACGAACCTGAGATTAGGGATATTTAGTTCGCCACTATTTAACAGGCCAAGAATTTCCTAGCAAACGTCTCCAGAACGCCCGCCGAAGCCCCGCCAGTCAACTCAATCTCCCGCGCCAACAAACAATACCGATGCATCCCATAATCCCGGTCCACACCAATACCACCATGCACATGCTGCGCTGATTGACTGACACGATGCGTCACATCGCCGCACCAGACTTTGGCCACATTCACGGCGTCGGAAGCATCGCGATCCATGCTGATCAATGACACCGCCTGCTGAGTAACGAGTCTCAGGCACTCGATGTCGATATAGCAATCGGCTACCCGGTGGGAGACGGCCTGGAATGTCGCTATGGGACGACCGAATTGTTCGCGTTCGCTGGTGTAGGAACCGGCCATGCGCATCATCTTGTCGCAGACACCTACCGCCATGGCGCAGAGGGCGGCTTTCAGGGCTTGCTCTGACCAATCGATCCACTTTTCAGCGGTTTCACCGCGGGCCAATACCGCGTCTGCGGCGACTTCGACGTTATTCAGATCTAGCTGAAATTGAACCTCTTCGGAGGTAACGACTTGCGGTGTCAACGTCACGCCTTTTGCAGTCGGATCAATCAGCACAATAACCAGCTCGTTGCCGGCTTTAGCGGCCAGCACAATGCCTTTTGCGCGGTCGGCGCAGGACACCAAATGCTTGCTACCGTTAATCACGAAACCATCGCCTGAGGCTTTCGCCGTGGTCTCGGGTGCTGCGGGATCTTCATTGCCGGGTTCGATACGCGCAGCGGTGATCAGGCTTTTGCCGGCGACGACATCGGTCAGCAAGCGTTTCTGTGTTTCGATATCGCAGTAGCGCTGAATCGGCAGGCCCGCAGATACCAGCACCGGTATCGCCGGTGCGCGGGAGGCATGCCGGCCCAGTTCTTCAAGCACCAGGCTGAGGCTTTCAAAATCAAAGCCCATGCCGCCGACGGCTTCGCTGAAGGGCACACCCAGCAATCCGGCCTCGGCCATCGCGGCCCATAGCACGTCATCGCCGGGGCTGCCGGCTTTTTCCAGTTCTTTTAAATGATCCTGAGTGCTGATATCCGCAATAATCTGCTGCGCCAGCTTCTGAATGTCCTGCTGTTCTTCGCTCAGTGAAAAATCCATGTTATCGGCTCCTTGGCATCCACAATCCGGCCATCGCGATAATGTCGCGTTGCACTTCGTTTGTTCCGCCGCCAAAGGTCAGCACTGAGCCGACCCGATAGCGGTGTTCTATCTTGCCGCGCAGCACCGCGCCCGGTGATCCGGATACGATGGTGCCGGCCTGCCCCATAATCTCGAGCAGCAGACGGTAGATTTCGACAAAGAACTCACTGCCATAAACTTTGGCCGTAGAGGCATTGGCCATATCCAAATCGCCCTGCCCCATCGCCCAGGCCTGTTTCCAGCACATGACTTTGAGCGCTTCCAGCCCGACGTGGGCGCGTGCGAGGTTATGTCTCACCCAGCTCTGCTCGATTAGCGGCTTGCCGCCCGACTTGGTCTCTTTTGCCCAGGCGATGGTCTCTTCCCACAGCGAATGCACCTGCCCGTGGGTGACCAGCGACAAACGCTCGGTATTGAGCTGGCCGGTAATCAGCTTCCAACCGCCGTTTACCTCGCCGATGCGGTAGCTGTCCGGAATACGTACGTTTTCATAGTAGGTGGCGTTGGTGCGCACGCCCATGGTCCAGACCGGTGTCAGGGAAAATCCCGGGGTACTGGTCGGTACCAGAAACATGGTCAGACCTTTGTGCTTTTTGCTTTCATCAGGGTCGGTGCGCGTGGCCAGCCAGATGTAATCGGCAAAATTGGCGAGGCTGGTCCACATTTTCTGACCGTTGATCACCCACTCGTCGCCGTCTTTTACGGCGCGGGTTTTCAGGCTCGCCAGATCGGTACCGGCGCCGGGCTCAGAATAGCCGATACCGATATTAAGCTTGCCCTGACGGATACTTTCCACAATCTCGCTGCGCAGCGGCTCATCGGCGTGCTTGGCCACCTGCGGTGCAATCGCCTCGGTGGTCAGAAACGGGTAGGCAAAGCCCGAACGCACCACTTCATCGGTAAAAATATATTGTTCCATCGGGGTCAGCTCGCGGCCGCCC
>JBFJYC010000374.1:0-2395 GCA_041622815.1 Spongiibacteraceae bacterium
ACCTCGAAACCGATGGCTTTGCTCTCGAGCAGCGCCGAATGAAACTTCGCCAGTGCATCGGTTGGCATCGTCGCGTGGTAGGCGTGACCGCCGTTTTCGTAGGCCTGCATAATCTGCAGCCATTTTTTCAGATCGCAGGCAAAGCTGGTGCTAGTCGTTTCATCGAGTCTGGCAACTGCTTTCGCCCCGAGCATCACCAAGGCGCTGCAGGGTGATGCGCTCCAGCCTTTCTGCGGCGCGCTGATAAGCACATCGGCACCAACCTTTTGCATATCGACCCAAAGCGCACCCGAAGCGATGCAATCGAGCACAAACAAACCGCCGACGCTGTGGGTTGCTTCAGATACCGCCTGAATATAATCATCCGGCAGCACGATGCCAGATGCGGTTTCCACGTGCGGCGCAAATACCATCGCCGGTTTATCCCGCTTGATCCGCGCGACGACTTCCGCGACCGGCGCCGGCGCCAGTGGTGCCTCAGGGCCTGATCCGAATCGCGCCTTCATCACAATGGTGTCATCGGTAATGCCGCCCATCTCCAGAATCTGGGTCCAGCGGTAGCTGAACCAGCCGTTGCGGATAATCAGGCACTTTTCATTATTGGCGAACTGGCGGGCCACTGATTCCATGCCATAGGTTCCGCCGCCGGGCACAATCGCCACCGCCGCGGCGTTGTAGACCGTTTTCAAAGTGGCGGAAATGTCGCGCATGATGCTCTGAAAATTCCGCGACATATGGTTCAGAGAGCGGTCGGTAAAGACGACGGAAAATTCCGCCAGACCACCGGGATCAATGTCGGGATGTAATGCTGTCATCGGGGTGTCCTTGCGAGCCGGAATTGAGGCGCGACAGTGTTATGCAGCCCGCAAATGAAAGCAACCGGTGGCCGCAATCCGGTTGCCTGTGCGGCTGAAATTGCACATCCTGCGGTCGTTGAATTGTCAATCATCCCTGCCCTATGCTGCGGTGCCTGACTTCCCCAACCGCCGGTCAACTATGATTACTGAAGACACCGTCAGCTCTGATGAGGTTCTTATTGAAGCACCAGCAGAACTCGTCTGGGATGTACTTACCGATTTTGAAAATTATGGTGCCTGGAATGAGTTTTGTCCCAGCGCTGAAGCAACACTCGAAATCGGCTCGCCGGTGGTGATGAAAGTGAATCTGGGCGGCAAACTGATGGATCAAACCGAATATATCAGCCGCATTGACCCCTGCGAAGCGATTGCATGGGGCATGGAGAACAAACCCGGCGACCCGGTCCATGCTGTACGCACGCAGTACCTGAAAAAAGTCAGCCCTACCAGCTGTACCTATACCTCGGTGGATGTGTTCTCCGGCGACGGCATGCAGGCAATGCTGGAAATGGCCGGAAAAATGGTGGAAGACGGCTTTAATCAATGCGCCTACGGACTCAAAGCCTATTGCGAAGCTCAGTACGCCGGCGCAAGCAACTGATCTAACAATCTCACTCAGCTCAGGAAAAAACCGCTATGACCCTTAAAGATCAGACTATTCTCGTCACCGGCGCGACCGGACAAGTCGGCCGCGCCGTCGCCGAACAGCTCAATGCGCACAATACGGTGTGGGCCGCCGCCCGCTTTTCCGATGCAGATGCGAAGACCGAACTTGAAGCGCTCGGTATCAATACAGTCTATTTTTCAATTGGCGAAGCCGATTTATCGGGCCTGCCCGATGTCGACTACGTGGTGCACTGCGGCTGTAATACCAATCCCAAATCTCCCGAGATCGGCGTGACCCAGAACGCCGAAGGTACCGGCTTTCTGATGGAGCGTTACAAAGACGTCAAGGGCTTCTTCCATATGTCCTCCTCGTCCATTTACGCACTGGCTGAAGACCCGAAACATCCGGTTGACGAAGAATCTGAACTCGGCGGTAAATCGGAATACTCGGCGCACTATGCAATGAGCAAGCAATCCGCCGAGGCCGTGGTGCGGTTTCAGGCGCGCCGCTTAAACCTGCCCACAATTATTGCGCGGCTCGATACCGCCTACGGCACTTTCGGTCACGGCGGTGTTCCCAGCGCGCTGGTGGAATTTATGAAGTATAAAATTCCCTACCAGCGCGCCGCCGGCCATGATAGCTATTGCTCTTTGATTCATCAGGACGATATCGTCGCTCAGATTCAGGGGCTGCTGGCGCATGCATCGGTACCTGCTACAACGGTTAATCTCGGTGGTGACGAAGTCTGCTCGATTGAAGAATTAATCGCCTATGTTGAGGAACTCACCGGCCTCAAGATGACCATCACCGAGGGTGAAATGGCGACCTGGCAGATGACTGTTCTCGACCACACCAAGCGCAAGGCGCTTGCCGGCCCCTGTAAGAAAAGCTGGAAGCCGGGTGTTAAGGAGTGCCTGCAGGTGCGCTACCC
>JBFJYC010000375.1:0-2361 GCA_041622815.1 Spongiibacteraceae bacterium
CACCCCCGAGTATGTTGAAGAACTCGGCCGTATGACCGCGCTCAGCTTCCCGGTGATTGCCCTGCCCAGCATGATCGTACTGATGGCGGCGTTGTGGTATCTGCTTGGCGGTATCGTCAAACTCACCGGGCTCAAGTTTGAAGAATTGTTCGTGGATCCGACCGCGACCGATTGAATACCCCGCATCGCCTGACCAACCTGTACCGGAGACCACCATGCTTTACGCTGTGATCAGCACCGATGTTGCCAATAGCCTCGCCAAGCGAGGCCCGGCGCGGCCGGCGCATCTGGCGCGGCTGGAAGCGCTTAAATCCGAAGGCCGCCTGGTGCTCGCCGGGCCACATCCGGCGATCGACACAGAAGATCCCGGTGAAGCCGGGTTTACCGGCAGTCTCGTGGTTGCCGAATTCCCGTCGCTGGAAGCCGCCCGGACATGGGCCGACGCCGACCCCTATTTTGAAGCGGGCGCCTACGCCTCGGTGGTGGTTAAACCCTTTAAGTACGTTCTACCTTGATTGCCGCTTGCGGAGAGGTCAAAATGCGCTCGCCTCTCAACAAATAGCTAAGAAATTTAGTGGGTTATGTCTGCAACTTAAAACCGGAACTTAACGTGAAACATTATCTTCTACCCCTCGTATGCGCCGTTGGCGTGCTCAGCTCGGTGCCGGCCACCGCCGCAAATAACACCCGCTATGTCTCTGATCTGTGCCGGATTCCGCTGCGCAGTGGCGCCAGCAACCAACACCGGGTGATTCACTGGGGCCTGAAAAGCGGCAGCCGGCTGACTTTCCTCGGGGAGGAATACGATAAGTACAGCAAAGTAGAAACCAGTACCGGCAAAGTCGGGTGGATGGAGTCTCAGTATATTCAGGAGCAACCGGTAGCCCGGGTCCGGATTAAAGCCGCCGCGGCGGCGGAGGCCCGCGCTAAAGCCGAACTGGCCGAGCTCTCTGCCCGGCTCAAGAAAGTCAGCGCCAGCGGCGCCGACGCGGCCAGCAAAGCCCAGAATCTGGAACAGGAAAACGCGAACCTGCAATTGGAGCTGGACCGTATCAAACGTATCTCCGCGAACGCGATCAAGCTGACCACCGATAACCGCTCGCTGGTGAAAACCAATCAGGAATTGCGCGATGAAGTCGATGTACTGAAAACCGACAATATCCGTCTGAAAGACAAGCAGAGCGACGACGCCTTCCTGAACGGCGCATTTGCGGTATTGATCGGCGTGTTTATCACCCTGCTGGTGCCCCGCCTCTGGCCGAAGCGCAAGTCTGAATGGACCTGATAGCTGTTATGCGCAAACTCTGCCTGCCGCTGCTCGCCCTGGCGTTGCTGGCGTCGCCGCTGGCATCGGCGGCCGAGGCCCGCCCGGTGGTTACCCTGCATACCAATAAGGGCGACATCGCGATTGAGCTGCGCCCCGACAAGGCGCCGGTGACGGCTGAAAACTTTCTCCGCTATGCCCGCGATGGCTTTTACGACGGTCTGATTTTTCACCGAGTGATCCGCCGCTTTGTGATCCAGACGGGCGGCTACGATAAGGACCTGGAAGCGCGCCCGACCCGGGACCCGATTCCGCTGGAAGCGAAAAACGGCCTCAACAACGAGAAATGGTCAGTCGCGATGGCCCGTAACAGTGACCCAAACTCCGCAGACTCGCAGTTTTTCATCAATTTGAAACTGAATATGAGCCTCGACGCACGCGGCCCCAAAGCCGGCTATGCGGTATTCGGCAGCGTCCTCGAAGACAGTCGCCACGTGGTCAGCAGCATCGGCAAGCTGCGCACCCATGACTATGGCGGTTTCCCGGATATGCCGGTAGAACCGGTTTATATCGAACGGGTATCCATCCGCTGATGCCTGCGGCCGGTGCCGACCTCAGTATCAATCTGAACAAAATTGCGCTGATCCGGAATTCCCGCGATACCGTGTATCCGTCGGTAACCGAACACGCGCAAATGTGCATCGATGCCGGCGCCGACGGCATCACCGTGCATCCCCGACCCGACCAGCGCCATATCCGCGCCAGCGACTGCTTTGAACTCGCAGCGATGCTGACAGTAGAGCTGAATATCGAAGGCAACCCCTTCGCCGGCCCCGCCCCTTCCAACCGCAAGGGCGTCACTGACTACCCCGGGTTTATGGATATCATCCGTCGTATCAAACCCGCGCAATGCACGCTGGTCCCCGATACCGATTCGCAGCTGACCTCAGATCACGGCTTTGACCTTCGCGGCAACAATCAGGCGCTATGCGAGGTAATTGATGAACTGCGCGAGCTAGGTGTCCGGGTGAGCCTGTTTATGGATGCCGATGTGAATCAGATCGGACTGGCGAAAGCGGTCGGCGCCCACCGGGTGG
>JBFJYC010000376.1:0-2358 GCA_041622815.1 Spongiibacteraceae bacterium
AATATATTGCTATAAATCAAAGAGATATAGTTTTACGCTGAAGCCTGTACATCGTTACCCGCTACAATGCGCAGGGGTACACGGCTTGAGCCGGCTAAACTACGAAAGGAAAAGAGAGTGGCAGGCGAAGTAACTCACGAAGCGATCATGTTCCTCGATGGCGGTAAGGTCATCAAGGAAATGCTGTATTCCGAGTTTGAAGCCATTCTCGACGGCGTTGTCGGGCTCACCGATCTGGCTGATAAGCAGGGCCGGGCGGTTTTTCTGCAGCTCGACAGCGACCATAGTATTGTCGGTGCGGTGTTTTTTCTGGTTGATTTCGATAGCGGCGGTGGCGTGCCTGAAAGCTGGAATATTCCGCTGCGCCAGTTAATCGACCAAGCCAAAGGCAGTGTGCGGTTTGGTGGCTCTTCGGTGCGTATAGCGACCTCAGTGAACTGCCCGGTAGCGCTGTTTCGCAAGCAATTGTGGGACCCTTCGGAAGGTCAGACAGCGGCTGAGCCTAATAGCTGGCCGGCAACGGCGGCGATAATCCGCGCCATCAGTAGTAATTCACTCGGCCTGGTCAGGGGCGAGCGGCCCTCAACAAACGAAATCGATATTTCCGGTGCAGCAGAAACATCCCAGTATGCGGCGGCACCGACAGCAGAAAACTCTGCCGATATACAAAACAAGTACAAAGAGCGACTGCAGAAGCTCACCACTGAACATAAACTCAAGCAGGTTGCGCTGCAGTCGCGTTATCAGGAGCGCTTCAGCCAACAGGAAGCGCAGTTTAAAGAGAAAATGCAGGCGGCTGCCGCGCGGCTGAAGAATTTTAAACAGATCATTACCGCCGAGCGTGAACGCTCCAAGAAACTGAAGTTACGCCTGGAAGAGGCTGCAGCACAAGCGGCGAAAAGCCGCGAGCAGCTGGAAAAAACACTCAGCGAAAAGGGTGGCAACGTCTCCGAGCAGCAATTGGCCGCACTGCGGGCCGAGTTTGATAAACAACTGAAGGAGCAGCTCGAGCACCAGTCAATGGAGCTCGAAGAGCGTTTGGAAATGCGTGAAGCGGAATTGAACTACCGCGATGAAACGCTGGCGGATCTGCGCACGTCGCTGTCGAACCTGCGGCGCGAGCATCAGCAACTACAGAGCTCCGGCGGAGATCAGTTGCTGCAGCGCATGATTGAGCACGAGATCAACTTCGTCGCACTGCATCCGGGCATAGAGCAACTCGCGATCACGATTACCGAAATGCCGGACTATCTGGAAAATCCTGAGGCTTTTGTCGCCGCCAAATGTGGCGTCACCGTGGAAGAGTACCAGCGTTGGCTGGCTCATTATCGTCTGCCGACCTGTCGCGCGGTTAAGCCGGATGGCAGTTTTTGCGGCAACTCAGTGGATCGCGTCGATGACCCGGGCGAGTTCCGCGCCGGTGGCAGCGACCGTTGCGCTGAACATCTGACCTAAAGCTCAGTCCGGTCCGGCCGTACCCCAGTGGTCCGGCGTAACCATCAGCATCCTGCGTTTATCGTCACTTCCCGTAATTACCAGTTGTGGTCGCAGTGCGACGGCTTGCGCTATGTCCGCCAGTGTCGTCGGTAACGGCGCGGCGGTGGTGGCGGTCAGCCAATGCGGCTTTGCCAGCAGACCGGAATACGCCACTTGCGCAGCCACAGATTTGAATTCACTGAGTGTCCGTCGCCAGCCGCGACTGTGCGCCGGGTTAAGGTGTTCAGGCAACCACCGCAGCCGGTCTTCGCCAAACAGAATTCCCTGCATCCTTAAGCAAGTTTTATCAATCGTGCGTCCGCCGCTGACAGCGGCAATTGCAGCGGCGGCGATCGCCTGCCGGGGCAGGGCCAGTTGGTGGTCCCGCAACCTGGCCAGCTTGATATCGAGCCGGTCCCGCAGTTCCGGTCCGTGCCAGGCACTTTCAGGCGCGTCATTGGCCGGGCCGAGCGGATGCTGAAGATAGTACTTAACCGCCAGCTCCAGATGCACGACCGAATGCGCCCGGTGACAGAAATACAAAACGTCCAGTTCGCCGAGGGTTTGCGCTGCACTGCGAACCGGCAGATTGTTTGCGATCAGCTCGGTTTCCGGATCCTGCGTCAGAAAAAAATGCCAGAGTGACTCGAACACCAGGCCGATGCGCGGCGAGCTGCAGTTGCGCGCAAGGTATTGCAGCAGCGGCGCCGGTTGTGCGTCGAGGCGCTGCAGCCATTGCCGGCGATGGTCGGTCAGTTCAAATGCCGGGTCTTCGATACGCATCCCGTCCACGTCATCGACAGCGTCGAGTAGCGGCGGTGCGAATACTGCCCAGTGTAATGCCGCTACTTCAGGGGTGTTGAATAGCATGGCGGCGGTCGG
>JBFJYC010000377.1:0-2356 GCA_041622815.1 Spongiibacteraceae bacterium
CTTTCGGCGATCGTCTGAAAATGGGCAGGCTCGGCGTGGCGGGTAACGTTTACTGGGAACCCGATCCGGCCTTGGATATGGACTACCACGTGCGCCACTCGGCCCTGCCCGCACCGGGGCGCTATCGCGAGCTGTTTGATCTGGTATCCCGGCTGCATGCGACCTTGCTGGACCGCAAGCGACCGCTGTGGGAAAACCACCTCATTGAAGGCCTGCCAAACCGGCAGTTTGCGCTGTACAACAAAGCCCACCACTGCGCCGTAGATGGCATGCGCTCAGTGCATATTTCGCGCTGCATGTTATCTAACGACCCCAACCATATTCTGCAGGAATCGCCGCTGTCCCTCAGTACCTGGGAAAACTATACCGCCGGTCTCGCAGGCAGCCAGCCACGCGGTCCCACTGAAAAGGAATTGCGTAATGTCGCCGACCGGCTGCAGGCCACCTTCAATTCCGGACAGCATTTTTACGACGCATTGAAAACAACGGCAAAGACCTACCTCGGTAAAGGCGGCGATTTAACGCTACCCCATGTGGGCGTATCGCGCAGTTTCCTGAACACCAAGATCGAAGGCGCACGCCGGTTTGTTGCGCAATCCTGGTCTTTTGCCCGGATAAGAGCGGTAGGCAAAGCCTTTGACGGCAGTTTTAACGACGCGGTGCTGGCGATGTGTGCCGGTGCCATGCGCCGCTATATGCAGGAACATGCTGAGCTGCCGAAGGACTCGCTGAAAGCCTTCGTGCCGGTCTCCTTACGGGCGAAAGGTGATGCCGAATCATCTAATTCGGTAGCCGCCATCACTGTCGATCTGGCGACCAATATCGAAGACCCGGCAAAGCGCTTTCAAGTGATTAGGGACTCTGTGCGCGCCGGCAGAGGTCTCTTCGAGGGTATGTCGCCGGCAGAAATCCAGCTCTATGCATCGCTGATCAGCGCTCCCGGCCTGCTGATGGAACTGATGGGGGCCAAAAAAGTGCCGCCGCCCAACAATCTGGCGATCTCCAACGTGCCCGGCATTCAGGAGCAGATGTACTGGAATGGTGCGAGGCTCGACGGCTCCTATCCGCTCTCTATCGTCAACCACGGTATGGCCCTGAACATCACGCTGGTGACAAACAACCAGAACGTCGACTTCGGCATCATCGCCTGCCGGCGCACCATGCCCCAGGTGCAGCGCCTGATCGATTACATGGACGATGCCCTGGTGGAACTGGAAGTGGCGGCCGGTATCAGCGGCTTGCCGAAGAAAAAACCTGCAGCTAAGAAAAAGGCGGCGCCTAAGAAAAAAGCGACCGCCAAGCAGAAGACTGTGCCCCGGAAAAAAGCGAAGGCAAAAACCTGATCGCCTGCCGGTTCAGCGCCCGACAACAGACCGGGCGATGACTTCGCGCATAATTTCCGAGGTGCCGGCGTAGATTGTTTGCACGCGGGCATCGCGGTAGAGACGGGAAATGGGGTATTCGTCGGTATAGCCGTAACCGCCATGCAATTGCAGGCATTCATCGATAACCTTCAGACACATTTCTGTCGACGCCAGCTTAATAATCGATGCATGCTCGGTGGTCATGCTGCCCTCTTTGAATAATCCAAGATATTTTTCTAACAGGGCTTTAGATAGTTCGATCTCGGTTTTACAGGACGCCAGTTTAAAGCGGGTATTTTGGAATTGGCTCACCGCCTGGCCGAAGGCTTTGCGTTCGGTGACATAGCCGGCGGTCATACCCAACGCACACTCGGCCAGATAAACCGCTTGCGTAGCGCAGCCGAGGCGCTCCCGGGGCAGCTCTTCCATCAAATAGACAAAGCCTCTGCCCTCCTCCCCCAGTAACGCATTGGCAGGAATGCGCATATCCGAGAAAAACAGCTCCGCCGTATCACTGCAATGCTGGCCCATCTTTTCTATTTTTTTACCGCGTGAGAAACCCGGCAGCGATGTGTCGACTAAAAACAGGGAAATGCCTTTTGAACCGGCTGTCGGGTCGGTTTTCGCGCAAACGATAACCAGGTCGGCGTGAACGCCGTTGGTGATGAAGGTCTTAGAACCGTTCAGAATATAGTCATCGCCGTCTTTCACCGCACTGGTGCGCATCCCGGCTAAATCACTGCCGGCACCGGGCTCGGTCATGGCTATCGCCGTGACGATTTCACCACTGGCCATTTTCGGCAGCCACTGCTCCTTTTGCTGCTCAGTGGCAATATTATTGATATAGGGTGCAACGATATTGCTGTGTATGCCGTAGCCGCTGGCCAGCGAGACAAAACCCATTTTGGACATCTCTTCCTGAATCATCATGCACACTTCGACTTCAGCCCCGGCAGTACCGTACTGCTCCGGCATGTCGACGAGTAACAGTC
>JBFJYC010000378.1:0-2312 GCA_041622815.1 Spongiibacteraceae bacterium
CATGAATCGTGTAGGGGTATTTTGCGGGTTTGGCGCTGTAGCCGAAGCCCATCATATCCGCCGTCAGGCAGGCATATGACTGACTGAGCGCATGCCATTGATACTCCCAGTCCCAGGAGGCCGTAGGGAAACCGTGGATAAACAACAGTGCCGGTTGCTCCGCGTCAGCCTTGCCCGCTTGCTTGAAGAATACCGGGTGCCCCTTGTGTCGGTAGTACGCAGGGTCGGCGTACCAGGATTGCATGGTGATTCGATGTGAAGATGTCGCAGCAGCGGCTGTCATCGTGATGTTCCTTGAATCGATCAACAACTAATGAATATCCCCGGCGGCCGCCTGTTGCTTTAGCAACTGAACGCCCCAGATCAGGACCAGCCAGGGAAATACCAGCCAGGGCCCGTTGAGCAGAATAAATTTCACCCAAAGATCGACAAAACTCTCCGTGTTCACGCTTTCGAAGCCGGTCAGAATCTCGGTGCCGTAGTAATACCAGGTCAGCACCGTGTGCGTGACCGCGGTGGACATGACCAGCAGCGTGCCGGCGAAACTGGTAAAGCGCGAGCGGAACAGCAAGATCAGGCCGGTAATACCAATCGAGCCATTGATGACCGAAAGCACTTCGATCATCAGAAAATTGACCTCGGGATTGGCATAACGGATGTCGCCGCCATCGATATAGGCCCACCATGTATACGCCCACATCTGATCTTTAGCCGATGATATGGCATCGTGAAATATCAGCCAGACCAGCTCCCAGCTGAGGTGGGTAAGGTAGGAGACGATCAGAAATGTCAGGCACACGGCTTGCAGGCGCTGGAATGCCGACCAATGCCGTAAGCCGGGCAGCGGCAGAAATGCGGCCAGAATGCCGACCCAATAGGCGATGGTGACATGGATCGAGAAAATATCGGCGGTGGCGCTGCGGTCGTGGCCGGCGCCGAATACCAGATAGCTGTAGAACGGGAATGCCGATACCAGCCCGCCAAAGCTGATTAGCCATAGAATGCGCAGATCCCGGGGTGGCGATACGCGCGGCGAAACCGGGGTAGAGTTCGGAGTCATAATTGCTTGTTGTGTTGAGGGTTTTTATTCAAAGTATTTTGTCGTGCTCGGACGATGATTGCCAGTTAACAATAAGGAACGGTGCAGATGACGGATTATAGCGGGCCCTTTCGTCCGGACTTCAAGCTGGAGGATCTCGGCCATGACCGGCTGGCCTGGTATAACCGGGAAGTACAGCTGAGTAACCATATTCACGATCGCGGCATTATGTCGATGATCGCCATTGAATATGGTGCCGAGGCACAGACCAAAGTTGCTATAGACGAGTGGATGGGCAGCAGCCCGATCTACAATTTTCGCAATCGTCAGTTGATGAATATAGGCGGTGATGATGTCGCGACCATCTTCAAAGGCTTTCAGTTTGATATCGGAGCGCCCGACACGTTTCTGCAGTTCCATTACAAGCTCAACTCGCCTAAAGAGGGTTATTTCTGGCTCAGCCATTGCGGCGCTTACAACCATGTGCGGCGCATGACCAATGCTAATCCCAAATCTGAGATCCAGATTTGTCACCACATGGAAGATCCCACTTTTGATGCCACGGTGATGGCAGTGAACCAGCAGGCGCGCTGTACACCGGTATTCCGTCCGCCGCATAGCGAAGTACCGGCCGAGGGGCCCTGCCGCTGGAAAGTATCGATCGGTGACACGCTGACGCTACCGGAAGCGAACCCCTATACCGCGGTGATCGCGCAATCGCGTGCCGCCAACTTCGAGTTCTCAAAGCCGCGAGCCGGCGGCCCGGGGCTGGCGGATTACAGCGGTTGCTTCGACCCCGGGTTCACACAGGAAAAACTGCAGCACGGGGTGCTGGCGCGACAGTGCCGGGAATTTGCGCTGGATGTGCATTTGCTGCAGAAGGCCTGCTATGCCTCGATTACCGACAGTTTCGGCGCTGCTGTCGCCAAGTCGCTCGCGGCGCGACAGTGGGAGGCGATTGCGCCGGTGTATACACACCGTATTCGCAAGGCGGCGAATATTCATGACAATGATATCGACGCGATTCTGAAGCTGTTGCAGTTAGATCCGTTCCTGCCCGACGAATATCTGCGTTACGGCGTCGCGCGGTGCGATGACGGCAGCGGCGTGCTCTGGATAGAAGATTGTGAGGCGCTCGCTGAGACCCAGCCACGGGCGATGCTCGAACTGCTGCGCGAAGGCGAGCCCGGCGGTTTGCAGGCGGTCGTGCAGGCCATCAATCCGCAGGCGCGGGTGGCGGCGATTGCGCCGGGGGAATGTGTTGCCGCAGGCG
>JBFJYC010000379.1:0-2242 GCA_041622815.1 Spongiibacteraceae bacterium
GGGTAGCCGGGAAATTGATTTGCGCAATCGCGTCTGCGCCCCGGGGTTAATCGACGTGCACACCCACCTGATGGGTGCCGATGAGCGCGGCATGATCGAATACAGCAATATGAGCAGCGCCGCCAAGGCGCTGGTGGCCGGCCGCAATGCAAAGACCATGCTCAATATGGGGTTTACCACAGCCCGTGTGCCCGGAGATCTCGATGATCACTGGGGAATTGTTGATCTGCGCAATGCCATCGCGGCCGGCGATATGCCGGGGCCGCGTTTGTTTGTGGCGCCGCACCTCTTGTCGCCAACCGGCGGTCACAACGACCATCGCCATGGCCCGATGGATATCCACCAGCATGTTGCAAAGCATGTAGTGCCCGCTGGCGCCGACAACGCCCGCGAAGCCGTGCGCAACGAAATTCGTGGCGGCGCGGACTGGATCAAGCTCACCGCGAGTGGCGGCGTGATGTCCACCGGTGATGATCCGCGCGTTCAATCCTTCACCGACGCGGAGATCCATGCCTTTGCCGAGGAAACCCACCGCTACGGCAAAAAGATCACCGCACATATTCACGGTAATGACGCGGCCTATGTCGCGGCAAAGGCGAAATTCGACAGTATCGAACACGGCACTATGATCGATGCGCGTACGATTCGCGAAATGAAAAAATCCGGTACCTATTTGGTGCCGACGACCTATGTGCTCGACTGGATCATCGCTCAAGGCGCTACCGGTGGTATTACGCATGAGATGCTGGACAAGGCGATCGAAGTCGCCAAGGTGCGCGATCAGGCATTCAAGCAGGCGTACAAGGCCGGCGTAAATATTGCCTTCGGTACTGATCAGATATTTTCGCATAGCGAAGCGCTGGGTGAATTCGACTCGCTGAAAAAACTTGGCGTCAGTCATTGGGATGCCATCGCCATGGCGACCATCAATGGTGCGGACCTACTCGGAAAACGCGATGAGTTTGGCAGCATTGCCGTGGGCAAACTCGCTGACATTATCGCCATGCCTGAGAACCCGGCGGCAGATACCAGCGCATTCGCAGGTGTCGACTTTGTGATGCAGGCGGGCAGGGTTGTACGGAATGAGCATCCTGACAGCGCATCGAAAGTTGCGGGGCACTCTC
This sequence comes from Spongiibacteraceae bacterium, assembly GCA_041622815.1. Classification (GTDB taxonomy): domain Bacteria; phylum Pseudomonadota; class Gammaproteobacteria; order Pseudomonadales; family Spongiibacteraceae; genus JBFJYC01. The sequence goes on from JBFJYC010000379.1 coordinate 1,125, forward strand.
GACCTGCGCTGCACCTACTCACGCGAAACAGTATCGTGATCGATGCGACACCGGAAAAAGTTTGGCCTCATATTCTGGACGGTAGCGGCTGGAAGCAGGGCGCAACGGTCGAGCTTGTTGAGGGTAAGGCGGGCAGTGTTGGCGCAACCTACAAAGCCTTCTTGCCGGCAAAGCCAGACGAAGTGCTGTTCTATTCGGAAGATGTTGCGCTGGTGCCCGTTCGGCTTCGCACCATCAAATTGTATCCTGATGCGGAAAAGTCGCTCACCGGTTTTGCGACCTGGGAGCTGGTTGCCGAGTCTGGAAAGACCCGGGTTACCTACACGGTGCAATCGGAAATTGCTGTGCCGGGCGTGACCGATCGCGCAACCCTCGGGCAGCTGCAACAGCAGCATCAGACCGCCAACGAGGATCGCTTTCAGAAAGAATTAAATGCATTGAAACAACTCGTTGAAAAAAGATGAAACCAAGAACTCATTACAAACCAGAGAAATCTCAGATGAAGATAAAAATGAAGCAAACCCTGACCGCAACCGCGCTGGCAACCGTGGTGTTGACGGGCTGTGTACAGTCGCCCGGTGGGGAGAGTTCGAATAACTCGCTGGCCGCCAGCGGCTGGCCCGCCGCGGAGCGCGAAAAGTATCTCGCGATGGAGGCGATGGCGTTTGCACCAGACAACCCCGAAGCGGTAGGAAAAATGGGTGCAGTCACCGGTAGCTACCACGGCTACGCCCAGCGTGCGGGCCTGGAAGCGTTGAAGCAGGGTGGTACCTCGGCAGATGCCGCCATGGTCACCGCGTTAACGCAAACTGCACTGGGCGCCGGTGCGGTGATCAGCTACTTCGGCATTATGTCGGTCGTGCACTTTGATGCCGCCAGCGGCGAAGTGAGTTACATGAACGCGTCGTGGAACACTGTGAAAGACGAGAAAGACCCGATGTCGATTCCGGGTGCTATTGGTGGTCATGGCGATGCGCTTTACGGTACCGATAAAGTCAGCGGTCGTACCGCAATGGTCGGTGGCTTTATGAAAGGTGTTGAAGCAATGAATCAGCGTTTTGGGAAATTGCCCTTCAAACGACTGTTAGAGCCTTCAATCGAAATCGCTGAACAGGGTA
>JBFJYC010000380.1:0-2238 GCA_041622815.1 Spongiibacteraceae bacterium
ATTCGAACCGCCGACCCCATCATTATGAGTGATGTGCTCTAACCAACTGAGCTACCTTGCCATTTAGGGGGGGTGTTGCGAGGCGCGGATTGTCCGGATTGGGTCCCGAATTGTCAAGGCAGACGCGGCTTTCGGCGCGGAAACCGGCCAGCCTCGATTACATTTTCGCAATCTGCTGCGACGGCCATTCCAATCGCCCTCACAAAAGTATACAACTGTGTATGATTTTTCGGTTGGCAGGACGATACGTTTTCGGAGGTAGCCCATGGTATTGCCGGTATGTGAATCTAAAACCCAGTTAATTCCCGATTTTCCCATTGGCTGGTATTCGGTCGGCCGCGGTCATGAGTTGATCGACGGTGAAGTAAAGCGCGTGTTCGCCTTTGACCGCGAGCTGGCTTTGTTCCGCACGCGTTCCGGCAAGGCGGTGGTCACCGATGCCTTCTGTCCGCATCTGGGTGCCCATCTGGGTGTCAACGGCCGCGTGGTCGGCGAGAGCATCCGCTGCCCGTTTCACGGCTGGCGCTACGATACCGATGGCCAGTGTGTCGAGATTCCCTATTGTGAAGAAATTCCCAGCCGCGCCGAAATCCGCACTTGGCATGTGAGTGAAACCAACGGCGACATTATGGTGTGGTTCCATCCCGCGGGGACCGAGCCGGCATGGGCGGTGCCCGAAGTGCCGGAACTGACCAGCGATGAGTGGAGCACGCCCCAGTACTGGGAATTCACGGTGCCGAATCATGTGCAGAATATCGCCGAGAACGCCTGTGACCCGGAACACTTCCAGTACGTGCACCACAACCCCGAGACACCGCAAAATGAAATTACCATTGCCGAGGACGGGCGGGTGTTAACGCTGTATGCCAATGCCACCAAGATCAGTACCCCGCATGAACTTTGGGCGCATATGCACAATCCCGGTCTGGCGATTGTGCGCACCAAATATGCCGAGAATGCTGAGATGCTGGTGTATTCCACGGCGCAACCGACCACCATGCACGAAACTCATTTGCGCTGGACACTGGTAGTGCGCAATGAGATTGTCGATTTTGTCGGTGATGAGGTGATGCGTGCGATTAAAGAGGGCATCTTTGACGATATGCCGATCTGGCAGCACAAGATCTATCGGGAAAAACCGGTGTTTTGTAAGGCCGATGTCGGGCTCATCGGTTTCCGGAAATGGGTCAAGCAGTTTTATATCGACGATGCGCAGCCGATCAAAATACCGGCATGACCCGGCATATAAGTTTTAGCTGAATACGCTATTTTTAAAACCGCTTGATTAATAACAGGAGAGCACTATGAGCGATGCACCCCAGGGGCCGACCGGCGATATCCTTAACTGGCCGATGTTGAAAATCCGTTACCGCACTGACGCCGATAAGATCGCAGCGCTGCTACCGCCGGGTATTGAGCCCGGCGCGGAACCGAATGTGACGCTGACGGTGTATAACTTCCCGGTCCACGGTGAGCCCGAGTACGGCGTCGTGACAACGGTTGATGCCGATTACGATGGCATCGCCGGCGAGTACACGCTGGGTTACGGCATCGATCAGGAGGCGGCGATTTTTGTCAGCCAGCAAACCAATGGCCAGCCGAAGTATCCCTGTGAAATCAGTTTTTATCGTTTGATGCAGTATGTCAGCGCTAAATGTACGCATCAGGGCTACACCTTTTTAGAGTTTAAAGGTGAATCCAGCGGCGAGAACACGCCGATGGCGGAGTTTGAGCAGAATGAATGGTGGATCAAAGTGTCGCAGGCGGTCAGCGTCGGCGGCCCGGCTACCGGTTATGATTTTCCGCCGCATGTGGTGCGCGTGCGCAGTCAGTACGGCACCGCCTACCGGGAAGACGTAAAAGGCCAGCTGGTATTACGGGACAGCCCCTGGGATCCGATTGCATCACTGCTGCCGATGCGCGAGCAACTGGAAGCCTATCTGTGGTGGCCGACATTCCTCGATCGCGAAATCAAGCTGGCCGGCAAGCTCGATCCCGACGCCTTTCTGCCGCATCTGGATGTCATTTCCGGTTCGCGCTGGCCGGGCAGCAACGGTGGGCCGAAGCAGGGCTAGACCGCTTTTCAAACCGTTCACTTCCACCGCGCCTGCATGCTATGTTGGCGCGGAATTTTTATAACAAAAGACGGAAGCGACTATGGATTTCTCGGGTTTTAATTTCGCTGAAGTGGTTGTCGCTGCGCTGTCGGCGTTTGCGCTCGGCAGCGTCTGGTACGGC
>JBFJYC010000381.1:0-2234 GCA_041622815.1 Spongiibacteraceae bacterium
GGCATCACCAACCCCACCTATTTCGCATTATATGCGCGCCGACGGATGGACCTTTACGGCGATACCGAAGAGGATTTCGGGCAGGTCAAAATCAAAAACAGCGCGCACGGCTTTACCAACCCGAACGCCCGCTATAAAAAGAAATTCACGATGGAGGATGTGAAAGCATCGGCCATGGTCGCAGATCCGCTGCGCCTGCTGCAGATCTGCGCCACTTCAGATGGCGGTGCCGCGGTAGTGATTTGCAGCCCGGAGTATGCCAAGCGTGTCGGCCGCGACGATGCGGTGCGAATTGCTGCAATTTCCACGGTTACACCGACCTTCGCCAACACGGTGGTGGAAATGCCCGACATCGCCACCGATTCGGCCGCCGCTGTCGGCGTAGAAGCCCACAACTTCAAGGCAACCCTGGCACTGAAAGCCTACGAGGAAGCCGGTATTGCTCCGCAGGATGTGGATGTTGCGGAAGTTTACGATTTGTCGTCGGCACTGGAACTGGACTGGTATGAAAACCTGCAGTTATGCGCCCCCGGCGAAGCGGCGGGATTGCTTCGCGATGGGGTTACGACACTGGGCGGACGGCTGCCAGTAAACCCTTCCGGTGGCTTAGCCTGCTTCGGCGAGGCGGTACCGGCGCAAGCACTGGCACAGGTCTGCGAACTCACCTGGCAGCTGCGTGGCGATGCCGGCGAGCGTCAGGTCAAGGACGCGAAGGTCGGCATCACCGCGAACCAAGGCCTGTTCGGCCACGGTTCGTCGGTCATCTTAAAGCGCTAATCAGTCACCGGGTTGCGGTGCCCGTGCACCAATACCCGGTTTTTACCAGCGGCCTTCACCTGCTGCAGTGCCGCACCGGCCTCCTCTAATAACTCTTCTGCACCGGCGTTGCGACGATACGCGGTAATGCCGGCACTGAAAGTGATATTGTGCAATTGCTCGTCAAACTGAAAAAATAACTTGGCGAAGGCCGTGCGTATCTCATCCATCATCATCGCCGCCCGGCTGGCACCGCAATCCGGCAACATAACCGCGAAGCGTTCGCCACTATAGCGGCCGCAGACATCCTCATCGCGCAACTGATTGCGGAGCATAAATGACAGGCTTTTTAAAATCTGGTCGCCGCTGCGGTGGCCGTGCTCGTCATTTATCGCCTTAAAGTCGTCAAGATCGATAATGCACAAACTGAAGGCACCCTGTCCCCGCGCGCAGCGCGCAATGCCGCGCTCTAAACGCTCATAAAATTCAGCGTACTGAAACAAGCCGGTCAAACCGTCTCTGATCTCAATATCCCGCAGCTTGCGCGCCCGCTGACAGCGGGATAACACGCTCTTAACCAACTGCCTTGGCGCCACCGGTCTGGTCAGAAAATCATCGTCGCCCCGACTCAGCGAGAGCAGCTGCGCGTCGACCTCCTGCTCGGTCGATAGAAAAATGATCGGTATCAATGCACTGGCCGGCTGTTGACGGACCAAGCCGGCTAACTCAGCACCGGAGAACCCGGGCATGGCCACATCCATGACGATGGTGTCGGGCAAAAATTCATCCAGCGCACTGAGCAGTTGTCCCGGGTCACTTACAGCCTGCACAATAAAGCCACTGTCTTCGAGCGCCGCCTTGGTGAACTCTGCCAGCGGCAGTAATGAATCCGCCACCAGCACGCGGTAGGGCTCCGTACCTACGTCCTGTGAATTGGCATTGATAACATCGATGAGCCGCGAAAAATTAACCGGCTTGGTAAAAAACGCCGTGCCGCCAGCCCGCGCTGCATGCAAGCGGGCATCGAACTGATTTGTCGCTGACATAAACAGGTACATGCAGCTGCCGGCTTCCGCAGAATCAGAGAACTCGCGCAAGCCGGCGGCAAAACGCTGCGCCAACTCCGCATCGGCCAGTAACAAGGCCGGAGATAATAAGGTCAGCAACCCGGGATTGAATTCTTCGGACAGCACCAGGGTCACACTTAAGCCGTAATGACGCAGCTGTGTGCCGATCTGGTTGAGATAATCGGCACTGTCATCAACAACCAGTATCGGGCGCTTTCGGTAGGCCTGGTCGCGGGGGGTCGCGGCGATAACCGGCAGCGGCGGTTCCGGCTTATCCATCACCACGTACAGCTCGTCCAGCGATGCGGCTAAATGTCTGAGTGTTTCTTTACGGCCTGCGCCCGCACCACCGGCACAGGCATCCAGCCACAACGCTACAGCCCGCGCCTCCTCGGCGAGCAGCGGCAGGCC
>JBFJYC010000382.1:0-2171 GCA_041622815.1 Spongiibacteraceae bacterium
CCACAACATGAGTGCAAACATCAAATCGGCAAAAGGTGTTTCTCCAGCTATGAAAATGCAGGAAGAAGGCCTACGCATTGGGCTAGGTACCGATGGTCCGATGTCTGGTAACACCATCTCTACATTGGATGAGTTTAACCAGGTTGCCAAAGTCCATAAGTTGGTCAGCAAAGACCGTGCAGCAATGCCACCAATCAAAGTCATTGAAATGGCGACCATCGGTGCCGCGCGCGCACTTCATATGGAAGATACCATCGGTTCGCTGGAAGTGGGTAAATTGGCAGATATCATTGTTGTTGATACCAAAGCGCCAAACATGGTGCCAATCTACAATCCTTATTCTGCGCTGGTTTACTCTGCTTATGCAGCAAACGTGAAACACACTGTCGTTGATGGCAAAACCTTGATGAAAGATCGCGCCATGATAACCGTTGATGAAGACAAGATCCGTGAAGAAGCGCTTGAGTTTGCGGATAAAGTACGAAGAACCGTTATCGAAGGCGGCGAGGTGGTTCAATAAGCCGTTATCTTGGTTCAGCGCCACTCAGTTCTGCGCCGGGCAATACTGTTTAATAAAGTCACTGTGATCAGGCAGCTTGGCAAGATTCTGAGTTACAACAGTACTCAGCTTTTCAAGCTCGACCTTTAATGCCTCCGGCGGCAATATACGACCTGCACCGTGACGATGTTCCGGGAACAAACCCTGCCCAAACATCACCTGAATCCAAGAGTGCGCGCGAAATAGATTGGCCAAATCCGACCACACATAGCCGTTTTCCTTAAAGATCTCTATGCGGTGAGCGAGGCTGTCCGGGATATCCATAGTGCGGTAATAATTCCAGAATTGACTGTCATCCCGTTGCGTCTGCTTGTAGTGCAGGATGATAAAATCGCGCACCGCCTCCCATTCAATCCGGGTATCACGATTATATTGCTCGGCCAGCGGCGCCATTGCGCCTGAAAACGGGAAGAGCCTCATAAGGCGTACCAGCGCAGTGTCAATCAAGTGGATGCTGGTCGACTCAAGTGGCTCGACAAAGCCGCTCGCTAAACCTATGGCAACACAGTTTTTGTGCCACGCATTTATTCGGCGACCGGTCTTAAATTTCAGGGGGAGGGGCTCGGTGATGGTCTTTCCAGTGATATTCTCGAGCAAGGTGGCACGGGCATCGTCGTCGGAACAAAACCGGCTGCTGTAAACAAAGCCATTGCCCGTACGGCTTTGCAGGGGAATACGCCACTGCCACCCGGAAGAATGTGCGATGGCGCGTGTAAAGGGGGGAGGCGGCTCGGTACTTTCCGTCTGTACTGCCAGAGCGCGGTCGGCGGCCAGCCAATGGCTCCAGTCCTCGTATTCAACATCCAATGCACCGCCGAGCAGCAGGCCTCTGAAGCCGGTGCAATCAATAAAGAAATCACCGGTGACCTGTCTGTCTTGCTCCAACTCCAGCGATTGGATATTACCCGTCACCGGATCAACGGTAACCTCGCTAATCTTGCCTTCGATTCGCCGGGCGCCGAGTGATTCGCTTTTTTGCCGCAGAAATCCGGCGTAGGCCGTTGCGTTCAGGTGAAAGGCGTACGTCAGTGGGGTCTCACCTACCATTCTCGCGAATTTGCCGGCCTCCGCCGCTTTCAATTCGAGGCAATAGTCCTCCAGGTTGCCACCAAAGCCATTGGCATGCGCTTCCAACCAGTACTGGTGGAATTCCACCAGCCAGTTACTTTGCCCGATTTCGCCAAACGTGTGAGCGTATCTTTCGCCCGGCGCGCCCCAGTTCTCAAAGACAATGCCGAGCTTGAAGGTTGCCTGGGTTGCGCGCATGAACTCACGTTCGTCGATGCCGAAAAACTGGTGGAATCTGTGCATGGTGGGAACGGTCGCCTCGCCCACACCCACGGTTCCGATCTGGTCGGATTCGACTAGCGTGATTTCGAGCAAGTTACCCAGCCGCTTGACCAGGCTGTAAGCTGTCAACCAACCAGCCGTACCGCCACCGGCGACGATTACGCGAATTTTCTCCGCCATCAATGGTTCTCCAGAGCGTCTACGATTTAGGTTATGCCGCAAATGGTCAATGGTCAATTCAGGGAAGACGAAGGGTCATGCGCCCTACCATCACCCCGATATCCTGCCCCTTTCAAACCTCATCCTTAAAATCCTCTCCTAC
>JBFJYC010000383.1:0-2166 GCA_041622815.1 Spongiibacteraceae bacterium
CGATGATCAGGCGTATCAGAATGCCTTTGCGCTGGTGCGAGAACGCAAGTTCGATGCAGCTGCTGCTGCCTTTGAGCGTTTTGTGCAGGACTATCCGGCCAGTGCCCGGCTGGCAAATGCGCACTACTGGCTCGGTGAGATTTACCTGGCCCAGCAGAAGCTGGATCTTGCCCAGGGAGCCTTTTCCCGCGTAGTGAATGATTTTCCCGGCAGTACCAAGCTGCCCGATGCGCTCTACAAACTGGGTGTGCTGAATTATCAGCGAGGCAACACCGCCGAGTCTGCGCGTTATCTGGAACGGGTGATACATGATTTCCCGCAAAGTTCTGCCGCGCGATTGGCGCAAAATTTTAAGCGCTAGGCGCTAGGCGCCTGGTGTTCGTTTGAGCCCGGCCTGTCCGGGCTCAGTTATTTGTTGTACTGCTCACATCTTTAAAAGCGGAAACTGTTTTGATGACTCAATCCTCTCCCAAAGCCGTCGTCTTGTTGTCCGGTGGTCTTGATTCGGCCACGGTGCTGGCGATGGCGCTCGATCAGGGTTACGACTGCCATGTGCTGAGTTTTGACTATGGTCAGCGCTCGCAGACCGAGCTGAATGCCGCCCGTGCCGTCGTCGGTGCGCTGGGTGTCAGCGCGCACAAGCACAAGGTCGTTCGCCTGCATCTGGAAGACTTTGGCGGCTCCGCGCTGACCGACCATTCGATTGATGTGCCGGAGCAGGACGTTGAGGGTGAAATTCCGGTGACCTATGTACCGGCGCGCAATACGGTATTTCTCTCCCTGGCGCTCGGCTGGGCTGAAGTGCTGGACGCCAGAGCTTTGTTTATCGGCGTCAATGCGGTGGATTACTCCGGCTACCCGGACTGCAGGCCCGAATTTATCGCCGCATTCGAAACCATGGCCAATCTCGCCACCAAGGCGGGTGTCAGTGGTCAGCCATTTCGTATCGAGACACCGCTGATGAGGCTGACCAAGTCGGACATTATTGCCGAAGGCCGGCGGCTTGGGCTGGACTACGGCTTGACGGTGTCCTGCTATCAGGCCGACGACCAGGGGCGCGCCTGTGGTGTCTGTGATAGCTGTCGCTTGCGAGCCAGGGGCTTTGAAGATGCCGGTGTTAAGGATCCGACCCGCTATCAGGCATAAAAGTGGCTTGCAGGGGTTGCATCGGCGCTGAAAGTCTATAGAATGCGCAGCCCATCGGGTCGTTAGCTCAGTTGGTAGAGCAGTTGGCTTTTAAACAATTGGTCATAGGTTCGAATACTATACGACCCACCAAATTCGAAAAAAGGGGAGCACTTGTTGCTCCCCTTTTTTTATCCATTTTCTGTATGCCCGTTCATTTTATGTACATTTTGTGCCTTGGGTGGGTTCGCTTAATCTCTGGCCGCTATCGGTGCCGCGGAGCTTGCAGTCGCGCAAAGTTGGCACAATGAAGGAGTAATAGGGTCAAACACAGTGACGGCGACCGCCGGCGCAGAACTGTGGTATTATTCCGCGCCTCGAAATTCACATCGGGTTTGTTGCCCCAACTTTGACAGACTGACATGACGCCTATGTTGAGCAAGCAGGATATCTCCGAGCGCATTCTGGTGCAGGAGCACTTAGCCAAAGAACATCTGCCGGACGACATGAGTCGCGCGGATGTCGAGCGCTATAAAGCGCGTATCAAGGCATTGCTGATAGAAAAGAATGCCTGTCTGGTGGCGCACTATTACACCGAAGCAATTATTCAGGAGCTGGCCGAAGAAACCGGCGGCTGTGTGGCTGACTCGCTGGAAATGGCGCGCTTTGGCAGTGTCCGGCCTGAAACCACCTTGCTGGTGGCCGGTGTGCGTTTTATGGGCGAAACGGCGAAGATCCTTAGCCCGGAAAAACGCATTCTCATGCCGACTCTTGAGGCGACCTGTTCGCTGGATATCGGTTGTCCGGCGCCGGAATTCACTGCCTTCTGTGATGCGCACCCAGACTACGAAGTCGTGGTGTATGCCAATACCTCGGCGGCGGTCAAGGCGCGTGCCGACTGGGTTGTGACCTCCAGCATTGCGCTGGATGTGGTGGATTTCCTCGACGGGGAAGGCCACAAAATACTGTGGGCGCCCGACAAACACCTCGGTCGGTATGTACAGCAGCAAACCGGTGCTGACATGTTGCTGTGGGATGGCA
>JBFJYC010000384.1:0-2158 GCA_041622815.1 Spongiibacteraceae bacterium
CCGGCACCCATCTGACCGGCACCGAGAATGCCCAGTTTCTTCACTTGTCTGCGCTCGATGCCCTGTGGGCGCGCCGCGCCCTTGGTGATATCTTCCATCTGCACGAAGAACGCAGTCATCATATTGCGCGCCACCTGACTCAGCAGCAGGCTCTGGAAATAACGCGCTTCGATGCGCTGTGCGCTATCGAAATCAACCTTGGTGACATCATTCACACAGGCGAAAATCGCCGGCGGTGCGGGCATCAGCCCCTTGGTCTGCGCCATCACATTGACCGGACCGAAATAGGTCAGGCCCTGATTGGCAGGGTCATTGGCATCGCCGCCGGGAATTTTAAAGCCCTCGGCATCCCAGGGCTGCGTCGCTTCAGGATTCGCCTTGATCCAGGCCTTCGCCTGTTTCGCCAAGTCAGCTTCGCTGGCTACGACTTCGTGGAGCAGACCTTGCTCGAGTGCCTTATCAGCCTTCAGCCGCTTGCCCTTTGAAATCAGACCGATCGCTTTTTCCATGCCGATCAGATAAGTCATTCGCACCACGCCGCCGGCACCCGGCATCAGGCCGATCATCGCTTCCGGCAGGCCCACTTGAATGCCATCGACCGCGACCCGGTAATGACAGGACAAGGCGATTTCAAAACCGCCGCCCAGCGCCGGGCCGTTCATGCCCACCGCGACCGGCACGCCCAATGTTTCCAGCTCACGCAGCGGGGCTTTCGCATCAAGCAGCGCCTGATACATGCGGTTGCGCTCGGCCTCATCCGGATTCAAATCCATTTCTAGCATTTCTTTGATATCGCCGCCGGCAAAGAACTGGCCCGGTTTGCCGCTGCAGACATAAACCCCGGTAACGCCACCACCGGCAATCATGGCTTTGATTTCGGCAACGGCTTTGCGCATGGCGACGTCGTACTCTTCGCCCATGGTGTTAACCGACTTACCGGGCTGATCAAAGATCAGATCGATAATGCCGTCGCTGTCTTTTTCCAGTCGTATATAGCTCATATTCAAACTCTCTCAATAATCGTAGCGATGCCGATACCACCACCGGCGCAGAGGGTCACCAATCCGCGTTGCAAATCACGACGCTCCAGCTCATCCAGCAGGGTTCCCAGCACCATGGCGCCGGTCGCGCCGATAGGGTGACCCATAGCGATGGCACCGCCGTTGACATTGATGCGGTCGCTGTCGATCCCCATCTGCTGCTGATAACGCAGCACGACGGCGGCGAAGGCTTCGTTCAGCTCAAACAAATCGATGTCATCAACAGTCATACCGGCTTTTTTCAGCGCTTTCTGACTGGCCGGCCCGGGGCCCGCCAACATAATGGTCGGTTCGGTGCCGGTCAGTGCACAGGCGACTATTTTGGCGCGCGGCTTGATACCGGCGGCCTTACCTGCGCCGGCGTTGCCGAGCAATACTAAGGAGGCGCCGTCGACGATGCCGGAGGAATTGCCCGGCGTGTGCACATTCTGAATTTCTTCCAGTTCGGGGTAACGCAGCCGCGCAATATCGCCGTGGCCGTAGTCATTAAACATCTTGAAAGACGGCTTGAGTTTAGCCAGATCGTCCATACTGGTTTGCGGACGCATATGCTCGTCACGGTCGAGGATAGTGACCCCGTTCATGTCTTTCACCGGCACCACAGATTTCCTGAAGCGCCCTTCTGCCCAGGCTTCGCCGGCACGCTGCTGGCTCTGCACCGCATAGGCGTCAACGTCCTCGCGGCTGAAACCGTGCATGGTCGCCAACATATCAGCGCCCAGACCCTGTGAGATTCCGTAGGTTTTCATCGCCGTCCAGGCATCGCCCTGGGCGGCGCCGCCGGCGCCCATGCCCAGACGGGACATCGACTCAACGCCGCCCGCGGCACACATATCTTCATAACCGGCGGCCACTTTTGCGGCGGCGAGATTGACAGCATCCAGCGCGCCGGCGCAGTAGCGGTGCAACTGGGCACCGGTGGTAACGTTATCCCAGCTGGAATAGGTAATCGCGGTCTTGGCGATATTCTGGCCCTGCTCAAACACCGGCTCACCGGTAGCGAGGATCAGATCTTCCACCAGTCTGGTATCAAGATTGTGGCGCGACTTCAGCGCCTCCAGCAAATTGCTGACCAAATCGATCGGTTTCACTTCATACAACGCACCGCCGGGCTTGCC
>JBFJYC010000385.1:0-2157 GCA_041622815.1 Spongiibacteraceae bacterium
GATCCATCATATCCACCATCCCGAGATAGCCGCCCATATCCTCAATCGCATCATGCACACCGTAGCCGATCAACTGCTGCGCCCGGCGCGATAACTTCCGCGCAACTTCCGGCGGTGTCGCCAGTAAATTATTTTCCTCAGTGCGCAGCCAACCGAGACAATAGCTGAGATGCACACCGCGCCGCCAAAAGCCCGGTACGCTATTGGTACCACCGGCGTGTATCGTAGAACCGAGATAGATCACCGCTGAACCGGCCGGCATTTCTGCATACGCCAGTTCCTGCGGCTGCGGTTGCCGGTCGCGCGCCCAGCGGTGACTGCCCGGGACAACAACTGTGGCACCGTTTTCTTTTGTAAAATCGACCATCGCAATAATACTCGCCAGTTCCAATTCCGGACGCTGCTTCGGCATATGCACCCAGATATCTTCATCGCGATGAAACATCTGCTGCTCAGCGCCGCTGCCGCGGTCCATGACATGCCCGAGATTCAGAATATAGTCCGCGCAATTGGGCAGCAGAATTTGCTCGCACAATGCGCTGTAGACCGGACTCAGCATCACCTGCTCGGCGAAAAGCTGTGATTTTCCGGCTAAACCCGTCACATGCCGGGTGCGGTCACCAAAGAAGAAATCCAATGCCGGATTAAGGTGCTTATGCGCCGGGTCAGCCGCGTCGAGCAAGGGGTCGAGCTCAGTATTCAGGGCCTTAAGCAAGTCGGCATCGAGCAAACCCTCGGCAATCACCCCGCCGTCAGCGAGCAGCGCCTCGCCGATAATCGCCGGGTCAACGGTCGCGGCAAATCTTTGCAGTTGAGTATCTGGCATCGGCGCATGCTGCCGCTGCGCAAATTCAGAGTCAATATGAGCCGTAGTACCCGATTAGCTGAAAACCGCAATTTTTCAAAAATAAGCGGCTCCCAAGCAGGCTCGAAAGGCGTATAATCGCGCCGCCGACTAAGCCTCCGGACGAGCCTCAATCTTATGAAAACCCTGCACTTTGCGTTGATCGCGTTTCTTGCTTGCCTGCCCTTACATACCGCAATCGCCGAAGCCGGCGCTGGCCAGCCGGCGGTCAAACACCTGCAAGTCAAGTTTGAGCCGCTCAGCGGCAGTGTCGACGGCTATGCGTTTCAGGCGGTCGAAGGATCGGTCACTTTCCCCCTCTCCCATCGCTGGGGCATGCAAATTGATGCGATGGCCGGCGATGCCGACAACCCGGTGCGCGATTTTGATATCAGCGGCATCGGCCTGCATGTGTTCTGGCGCGACCCGTCCAAGGCAATGATCGATTTCAACCTGTCGACAACCCAGACCGGAATTATCGATTATTCGCGTTTTGAGGTGCTGGTTGACTACTACTGGAGCAAGCGCACGGTCAGTGTTTCTGCCGGCTTTCAGTTCGGCGACATCAAAGATGCCGGTCTCGGCAGCCTGCAGTGGCGCGAATACCTTACCGACAACCTGACCTTTGATTTCAACGCCGCGGCGGTGGACAGTCAGGTGGTCTATGGCGGCGGCTTCGATTTCAACACGCCGCTGCAGGGCCTGCACCTGTTTGCGATGTCGCTCGCCGGCAATAATGGCTTTGACGCCACGCTGGCCGGCCTGCGCCTGTACTTCGGCCCCGCGCAGCCGCCCAATGTACAACGCGACCGCGAGTTCGAGATTCAGTCAACGCTTTACGGCGCCTTCGTCGACTCGAGCAACCCGATCGCGCAGGCACAGCGCGACAGCTTGGCGCCGAGCAACGATGTCCAAGAAACGAATGGCGAACTTCCGAGCGATCCGTGTGACCCAGAGCAGAACCCGTTCTTTCCGCAGGGTTGCGACCGGTAAAGAATGCTCACAACTATTGCACAGGTGTAAATGGCCCTCACGCCTCGGACCGCCACCTGATCAGCACAAAATATTCGGCCGCCCGCCGCGTTTTTGAGGCTCAAGAGTACACATGTTTAGTGCTAGGAGGTTCAACATGAAAGTAAGGCAATCATTACAAACGGCTATCCTCTCTCTACTCGTTGCCGGTAGCGCTACTGCCGGGATTGATGGCAGCCAACCCGGCGTTCAGCGTGTCGAAATTAATTTTCAGCCACAACAGGGCGAAGTGGACGGTACCGCATTTCAGGCGGTTGAAGGCTCTTTTGTCTTTCCGTTGA
>JBFJYC010000386.1:0-2155 GCA_041622815.1 Spongiibacteraceae bacterium
CTGCCGTAGGTGCCCACCGGCATAAATGCGGGGGTATCGACCACGCCACGGGTAAACCGGAGCTGCCCGCGGCGGGCATCGCCCTCGCGGTGACTGATCTCAAACTGCATATCTGTTGTCATAACGGATTCTGTTCCGGTGATGATGTGCCGCCGGATTGCGGCAATACCAGCATGGCATCGCCGTAGCTAAAGAAGCGGTAACGCGCTGCCACCGCCTCGCGATAAGCACGCAGCACATTGTCGCGGCCGGCGAAGGCGCTGACCAGCATCAGCAAAGTACTTTTCGGCAGGTGGAAGTTGGTGATCATGGCATCGACCACCTGAAACTGAAAACCGGGGTAGATAAATATATCCGAATCCCCCTCAAAAGCCCGCAACTCCCCGCAGCGCGCCGCCGTTTCCAGCGCCCGCACCGAGGTCGTGCCCAAAGCAACTATTCGCCCGCCCTGCGCGCGGGTTTCAGCCACTTTGTCGACCAGAGCCTGATCAACCCGCAGCCATTCTTTGTGCATCACGTGCTCGGTAATATTCTCGGCCTGCACCGGCTGAAAGGTGCCGGCACCGACATGTAGCGTCACCTCGCTGCGGACCACACCGCGCTCTTCCAACTCAGCCAATAGCGCTTCGGAGAAATGCAGCCCCGCGGTCGGTGCGGCGACCGCACCGGGCTCCCGCGCAAATACTGTCTGATAGCGTTCATGATCGGAGATTTGATCCGCACGCTCGATATAGGGCGGCAGCGGAATATGGCCGTACTGCTCCATAACCGTGGTCGCGCTGCCGCTGATAAATTCAATCTCAAAAAAGCGGCCCTGACGGCCGGTCACGCGAATGCGGTCCTGCGTTGCCGCGGCAGTAGCATCCGCGCATAAGCTCAGCTCAGCACCGGCTGCCGGGCTTTTGCTGGCGCGAATCTGGGCCAGCGCCCGGGTTTCGCTCTGCAAGCGCTCGATCAGCAGCTCACAGCGGCCGCCGGTACTCTTTTGCGCAAACAGCCGCGCCGGAATCACCCGGGTGTTATTACAAACCAGTAAATCACCGGGGCGAAAGAAATCCGCGATTTCGGCAAATCGATGGTGGGAAACAGCTCCGCTCGCGCCGTCCAGTTGCAACAGGCGGCTATCCTCCCGTTTTTCGGTAGGAAACTGAGCGATAAGCTCCGGCGGCAGCGTGTAGTTGAAGTCGTCTAATTGCACAGAAAAATGAGAAACATCGTGGAAAGCGGGGTTCGGGGGGCGGCTTTATACCATTTTACAGACTTTTTGACGCGCCATTCCCTGCAGCGGAAACATGTTGCTATAATCCGCGCCCTTCGCCGCAGGGCGAACACTTCCCCGCGTTGTTAGCGCCCCGGATTCCGGCGCGAAAGCAGCGGACCCTCTATGCCGGAGTGGTGGAATGGTAGACACGACGGATTCAAAATCCGTTGCTAGCGATAGCGTGCCGGTTCAAGTCCGGCCTCCGGTACCATTAATTCAGCTCGATAATTCGCGCTAACAAATGCTCGCAATTCTATCGACGGGACTTTCTGTTCCCGCGTAGTGCTGGCCAATAACGTGCGTGTAAATTTGCGTCGTTTTTACGTCGTTGTGACCGAGTAATTCCTGCACCGTCCGAATGTCGGTACCGTCCGTTAGCATGTGTGTCGCGAACGAATGCCGGAACGTATGGCAATTCACGCGTTTGCGAACAACCCCGCTGTTCTTGCATGCAGCTTGAATCGCTTTCCGAATAACACTTTGATGTAAGTGATGGCGACACAACTCACCAGTAATTGGGTGATGACAAAGCCCCGTAGACGGAAATACAAATGCCCAGCTTTCACTTTTGAAGGCGTTAGGGTACTTACGACTCAACGAAACCGGCATCGAGCAACCTACACCGGTAGTGTTATCCTTTTTCTGTACTGATATAGCAGTCTCAATTGCAGCATTCAGCGCCGGCAATAACGAACGCCCCAGTATTGTGGTGCGATCTTTATTGCCCTTGCTGTCGCGTATATGCAGCGACTGGTTGTCCACGCAAACATCCTGCACCCGAAGTCTCAGTGCCTCGGAAACACGCAGCCCGCTCCCGTACATTAGCTGCACGATAAGTTTATTTCGTTCGGCCAATGCGGCAACGATCCTAGCGACCTCTGACACGGTTAATAC
>JBFJYC010000387.1:0-2140 GCA_041622815.1 Spongiibacteraceae bacterium
ACCACCAACTGCGCGGTACTCGGTGTGGCACTCATCAACATCAACAAAGAGCATACGTTTATGCAGGCGGCGCTTTACGGTTTCGGCGCGGCAATGGGCTTCTCACTGGTACTGATTCTGTTCGCCGCCATGCGCGAGCGCCTCAATGTCGCCGACGTACCCGCGCCTTTTAAAGGCCCGGCGATCGGCATGATTACCGCCGGGCTGATGTCACTGGCATTTATGGGATTTGCGGGTCTGGTCTGACTATGTACGCATTGCTCGCCCAATACCCGCTTCTGGCGTCGGTCCTCGCACTCCTGCTACTAGGCGTTTTCTTCGGCGCAGCGCTCGGTTATGCCGCGATCCGGTTTAAAACCGAAGGCGACCCGATCACCGATCAGATCGAAGCCATTCTGCCGCAAACCCAGTGTGGTCAATGCGGCCATCCGGGATGCCGGCCCTACGCCGAAGCCATCGCCGAGGGTGAAGCCATTAACCGCTGCCCGCCGGGGGGCGAAACCGTTGTTCACGAACTTGCCGACCTGCTCGATCGCGAAGTCCTGCCACTGGATGTGGAAGCCGAGGCCATCCCCAGCGTCGCCTATATCCGTGAAGACGAATGCATCGGCTGTACAAAATGCATCCAGGCCTGCCCGATCGACGCCATCGTCGGCGCTGCCAAGCAGATGCACACCGTGATCGCCAGCGAATGCACCGGCTGCGACCTGTGCGTGGAACCCTGCCCGGTTGACTGCATCGACATGCTGCCACTGCCGGAGACACTGCAAAGCTGGCACTGGCAATTGCCGCCGGAGCCCGGCAAGCCCCATGCAGAAATCATCGCGACCGACCGCCAGGAAGCCGCGGCATGAGGCAGGTGTTCGATATTCCCGGCGGCGTCCACCCGCCGGAAAACAAGCTGCAATCGCTGTCCCGTCCGATCGCTGATATCGGGATACCGCCACAGCTGATACACCCCTTGTCGCAACATATCGGTGCGCCGGCGGTGCCGGTGGTGGCTGTCGGCGATCGCGTATTAAAAGGGCAGAAAATTGCCGACGCTAAGGGCTTTGTCAGCGTGCCGGTGCACGCCGCCAGCTCGGGTGTCGTCTGCGCTATTGAGCGCCGCGCCATTCCCCACCAGTCCGGCATGACGGCGACCTGCATCGTCATTGAAACCGACGGTGCCGATGAAGCGGTCGCCATGCGCGGACACCCGGATTACCGCGAACTTGAAGCGCCCGCCCTGCTGGAATTAATCCGCAATGCGGGTATCGCCGGCATGGGTGGCGCCGGATTCCCCGCCGCCGTCAAACTCGGCCCGCGCAGCCCGATCGACACACTGATCATCAACGGCACCGAGTGCGAACCCTATATCACCGCCGATGATGCGCTGATGCGCGAACGCGCCGCGGATATTATTGCCGGCGTCAAAATACTGCAGCATCTGATCAAACCGAGCGCCTGTACTCTGGTCGGTATCGAGGACAATAAGCCGGAGTCGATTGCCGCTATGCAGGCCGCAGTCGCGGGTACGGATATCGAAATCGTCAGCTTTCCGACCAAATACCCGTCCGGCGGTGAAAAACAATTGATTCAGATTCTGACCGGCCGCGAAGTCAAAAGCGGTGGCCTGCCGGCGGATATCGGCGTGGTCTGCCAGAACCTCGGCACTGCGAATGCGGTTTATCGCGCTGTCGAACTCGGCGAGCCGCTCATTTCCCGGGTTACCACGGTGACCGGCGACAGCGTTGCGCAAAAGGGGAATTACGATGTGCGGCTGGGCACCCCGGTACGCTGGCTGCTGGGTCGCTGTGACATCGACCGCACGGCCTGCAGCCGCCTCGTCATGGGCGGCCCGATGATGGGCTTTACGCTGCAGGACGACAATGTGCCGGTAGTTAAAACCACCAACTGCCTGCTGGCCCCGACGGCAAAAGAACTACCCCCGCCGCAGCCGGCGCAAGCCTGTATCCGCTGCGGCATGTGCGCAGAGGCCTGCCCGGTATCGCTGCTGCCCCAGCAATATCCCGCTGGTGCAGTACTACCGCGCGTCCAAGGCCGACATCCGCCATCAGCAGCACGAAAAGGTCAAGGCCGAGCACGCCAAACAACGCTTCGAGGCCAGACAGGAACGGATCGAGCGCGAAGAAGCAGA
>JBFJYC010000388.1:0-2136 GCA_041622815.1 Spongiibacteraceae bacterium
GCTCGACGCCGGTGATGCCAGATACAGCGCACAGGCGGCGATATCCTCAACCTCACCGAGACGCGCCATCGGCGTCAGGTCGACCATCATCTTTTCGATATCGTCGTTGAGTACCGTTTTCAGCGCCTCGGTTTTGGTGGAGCCGACGCCGATCGCATTGACCCGTACCTTGGGGGCGAATTCCTGCGCCATTTCCCGGGTCAGGAAAGACAACGCCGATTTCACCGTACCGTAGGTGGTGAAAAAGGAACTCGGCTCAGTGCCCGCAACCGATGAGATATTGATGATCGAGCCGCCGCCGGCGGTTTCGACCATCGCCGGAATCGTGATTCGCGACATCGCGTAGGCGGTGGAGACATTGAACTTAAACGCGTTATTGAACTCTTCGGTGCTGGTTTTCAGCATCGGTTTCGGCGGATGACCGCCGGCGTTGTTGACCAGAATATTGACCTTGCCGAACTTCTCCAAGGTCTTGTCCAGCAGGTTCTGCAGCTGATCCTCCTGCATCACGTCGGTTTGTACCACCAGCGCTTGGCGCCCGAAGGAGCGCACTACTTCCGCGGTCTTCTCCAACTCATCCATGCTGCGCGCTGACAGCACCACATCGGCACCGGCCTCGGCAAAGGCCTTGGCGCAGGCAGCGCCGATACCACGGCCGGAACCGGTCACAATCGCTACCTGACCGTCGAGACGAAACTGATCGAGAATTCCCATGTCCTGCGCTCCGTTAGTGTTTTGATTGAATAACTGCGTCGGCAACTCTACCGCCTAACATCAGCCGCGGCAGCGTAGCGATCTGCCAACTTTCCAACGATTACCGGCCACACCGAATTGAACAGGGTCAGCGTGCTATTCCGACGACTCAAAAATAGCACTCTGACCCCTATTTAGATTATTTGATGATGTACCAGCACTGGTGGATGGGCTTGCCGGGGCGCTGGAAATCCGGCGGCAGTGACCAGCGGGTCCGGTCTTCCACACCGAATTGCTGCTGGATGCCGGCATCGAGCTTAAAACCACGCTTATTGTTGGAGAAAATCAGTAGCCCGCCCCGCTCCAGGCGGGTCATGGCGAGATTGATCAGTTCGACATGATCGCGCTGCAAATCGAAATCCGCCTCGCGGCTGCTGGAATTTGAAAAGGTCGGCGGATCGAGCAGGATCAGGTCGAAAGTATCGGTACAGGCGCGTAACCAGTCCATACAATCGGCCTGTTCCAGATGATGCCTTGACGGGCTTAAACCGTTTAAAGACAGATTCTTACGCGCCCAATCTAAGTAAGTGCTTGAGGTATCAACACTGGTCGTAAAGCGCGCGCCGGCCAGCCCGGCGTGGACCGTGGCAGCACCGGTATAGCAGAACAGGTTGAGAAATTTCGCATCGCGGGCGCGTGCCGCGATATCTAAGCGTACCGGGCGGTGATCCAGAAACAGCCCGGTATCCAGATAATCCTCCAGATTAACCAGCAGGGTCGCCTGCCCCTCGCGCACCTCGCGGGTGCGGCCGGTTTTACTGCGCTGCTGATACTGGCCTGCGCCCTTCTGCCGGCGCCGCTGTTTCAGGGCGATGCTACTCAACGGCACCTGCAACGCCGCAGACACACCTTCCAGCGCGCTCAGCAGGCGCGCTTCGGTCAGCGACTGGGGTATATTTTCCGGCGCCGCGTATTCGGCAACATGGATGGCGCCGTCGTAGTTGTCTACGGCAACAGAAAATTCGGGAATGTCAGCGTCGTAGACGCGATAGCAATGCACATCCTCGCGCTTGCGCCAGCTGGCGAGCTTTTTGTCATTCTTGCGGATGCGATTGGCGATCATCCGGCCGTCTTCGCGCAGCTCATCAAGCTGCAGCGGCGCCTCGCCCTTGCCGGCCTGCTTATTTCTGTCGACTTCCCTATCGCCAACAAAATGCTCCCGCTTCACGTCGAACAACAGCAGCTTGGCTTCGAGCTTGCCGATATACATCTGATACTGCTTGATGCTGCGCAAACCCATACGCTTGCCCAGATCCGGGTTGGCCGACAACACCGCAGCGTGCCAGCCGATAAATTGTTCGCGTAAATGGGTACCCAGATTGCGGTACAAGTGCACCAGTTCCGCCGCCTCACCGAGACGCTCGCCCCAGGGCGGATTGGTGA
>JBFJYC010000389.1:0-2127 GCA_041622815.1 Spongiibacteraceae bacterium
CAGGGTTGTACCGAGGACAACGTCACGGCGGCAAACGGCAACGATCTTCAGGACTCGCCCCGCTGGACGGCAACAATTACCAGTAACTGGCGGTGGCCGATCACTGACAATCTGGGCATGGCCGTCAATCTCAACTACTACTGGCGGGACCAGGTGTACTACACCGAGACAGAGGATCCGCATACCCGTCATCCGGCCTACGGCATCGTCAATTTGAACATTGGCGTCGGTGCTATTGACGAGTCCTGGGGCGTGTCGCTGTTTGCCAAAAATCTGCTGGATGAGCATTTTGTCGCGGCGATTCTGGCAGCGCCGCTGGCCAACGATGATCCAGCCGCCTATGCCCAGTTTGCCACGCACAATTCACGGCGTGTAATCGGGCTGGGCTTTGAATACCGGCTGGATTGGTAATACGCAATCCGTAGCTGATATTTAAGCCTGCGCTGCACCTCCGACCGGGCGTTGCTATAACCGCAACCCGCAAATACCGAGCTGCCCGCCCGGGGCTGAAAGTTGAAATCGATTGCCACACATTTTATCGTCGCTTCCGCTGCATTGCTGATCACAAAATCGTTGCCGCTAGTGCCCGCAGAGGGGAAAACGGGTATTCATGCATACCCGGACGCATGTAATAGCTTCACTTCGGTTAAAATCATAGAAGATCTAACAGGCTCCACCTGAATTGCAACAGAACCACGCAGCACCCTTACCCAATGCCAGCACTCGATTAGTGCACCGACAGCACAAAACTGTTAGGAGCGAACCAGTGATTGAATTATCCGACAGCGACATGATCGGCAAGGGCCTGCACCGGGAGTGCTTTGCCCACCCCGACCATCCGGGCCGCTGCATCAAGATCATTGTTAACGGCGACAGCGACGAGAATACCCGCGAAGCCAAGTATCTGCGTTTTCTGGAAAGTCAGGGCGGCGCGCTGGATATGCTCACCCGCTACCATGGCCGCATTGAGACTAATCGCGGTGAAGGCGCGGTATTTGACCTGGTCCGTGACTTTGATGGCGGCGTATCGAAAACACTGGCGCATTATCTGGAGAATCCGGAACTGACCGCGCGCTACACCGATGCTTTGCGTGCCGGCCTGTCCGACCTGCTCAGCTACCTGCTTGCCAACCGGGTCATTACGATGACCATCAAACCGAAAAATATTCTGTTTCAGCGTAGCGGCGAGCACAGTGGCAAGCTGGTTGTTGTCGACAACATCGGCAACTCGGATTTTATTCCGTTGGCAAACTACATCCCGGCGATCGCCCGCGCCAAAATAAAACGCAAATGGACGCGCTTTGTCGACAGTCTGCTCAAGCTGTACAGCGACAACCCGGTACTCGCGCAAATTCTGGACTAATCCGGCGGCAATTAGCGGCTGATTTGCAGGGCTGCCGGCGCCTGTTGTGGTATCTTGCCGGCCGCCACACAGCAGCGGTTGCCATGCAAAAAGCCCTCAATATTCTCAATCAAACCTTCGGCTACCCTGAATTCCGGGATAATCAGGGCGCGGCGGTCGATGCACTGATTGCCGGTGAAGATGTACTGGTGTTAATGCCCACCGGCGGCGGCAAATCGCTGTGCTACCAAATACCGGCCATGGTCCGTGAAGGCACCGGTATTGTGATCTCGCCGCTAATTGCACTGATGCAGGATCAGGTCGATGCCCTGCACCAGCTCGATATTAGTGCGGCTTTTCTTAATTCCTCAATGCACGCGGAGCAACAGCGTCAGGTTGAGCAGCAGCTGCTCGGCGGCGAGCTGGATCTGCTCTATATCGCGCCGGAGCGGCTGATCCAGCCGCGAATGATCGACCTGATGGCGCGCATGGACATCGCACTATTCGCAATCGATGAGGCGCACTGCGTCTCGCAGTGGGGGCACGACTTTCGCAGTGATTATCTGGCCCTGAGTCTGTTACACGAAGATTTTCCCAATGTGCCGCGCATCGCGTTGACCGCCACCGCCGATGACCGCACCCGCGGTGAAATTATCAGCCGGCTGCAACTCGAAGGCGCGCGCCATTTTGTGAGTGGCTTTGACCGGCCCAATATTCAGTACCGTATTACCCAAAAGGATAACCCGCGCCAGCAGTTATTGCGCTTTTTAAAACAGGAGCACAGC
>JBFJYC010000390.1:0-2124 GCA_041622815.1 Spongiibacteraceae bacterium
GCCGGTGAGCGCTGCGCCGAGCTCGTCCAGGCTCTCGGCGTCGTAGTTCGGGCCGGAGCTTCCGCCGCGCAGGATCACGTGGCAGTCGCGGTTGCCCCGGGTGGCCACGATGGCGGCGACGCCCTGCTTGGTGACGGACAGAAAGTGGTGCGGGTGGCCGCTGGAGCGCACCCCGTCGATCGCCGGGAAGAGCGCGCCGTCGGTGCCGTTCTTGAACCCCACCGGCATGGACAGACCGCTGGCCATTTCGCGGTGGGTCTGGGATTCGGTGGTGCGGGCGCCGATCGCAGACCAGGCAATCGCATCCTGTAAATACTGTGGTGAAATCGGGTCCAGCGCCTCGGTCGAGGTGGGCAGGCCGAGTTCGCTGATATCGAGCAGTAACTTGCGGCCGATATGCAGACCCTCTTCGATCTTAAAGGTATCGTTGAGATAGGGGTCGTTGATCAGGCCCTTCCAGCCCACGGTGGTGCGGGGCTTCTCGAAATAGACCCGCATAATCAATACCAGCGTATCGCTAACCTCGTCCGCCAGCGCTTTTAGCCGGTGCGCGTACTCCATCGCTGCATCGACATCGTGAATTGAGCAGGGCCCGACCACCAGAAACATGCGGTGATCCTTGCGATCAAGAATATCGCGGACTTGTTGGCGGCCGCGGGTCACTGTCGCGGCGGCGGTTTCGCTCATCGGCAGCTCAGCCTTGAGCTGAGCGGGTGTAATCAGAATTTCCTGATTGGCGACATTAATATTGTCAATTGCAGACATAAAAAGCGTCCGTTTCGGGTGCGTATGGCAAAGGGGCGCGCATTTTACAGAAGCCGGGGCGACAATGCTAAACTCGCCCGCTTTCCGCTAATTCGGTTGAAAAGCATGGGTTCCAGCCAGTGGGGTGCCGGTAAGAAAATCGGCCTGATCTCGGTCATATTGTTGGCCGTCGTGATGTTCTATATGTACGCCCAGTACGTCGGCCTCGGCGGCCCCAGCCTGCAGGCCGGTATTCAAAGCGATGTCTGGACCGAATCCCTGATCGAAGATATTCCGGTCGCTTTAGACGTAACGCCGGATGGCCGCATATTCGTCGCCATGACCGGCAAATTCAGTCAGGGCGCCGGCGACAATCGCGCGCAGGCGTTCTGGCTTTTGGACGACCGTGCCAGTAACAGCGTTGCCGACCGGCGCGCCTATATTCAGAAATGGATCGATAAGGGCGAGCTGACCGAAGCCTGGTTCACCGATGTGCATGAATCGGTGATGCTTTATACCGACAGCGATGGCGACGGTGTCGGCGATACCGCAACACAATTCGCTGAGATACGCGGCATTCTCGACGGTGTGGTGGCAGGCGTTTTGGTGCTTGGCGACGATGTGCTGGTCACCTCGATTCCCAATGTCTGGCGCTTCCGGGACAACGATGGCGACGGCGTGTCCGATGAGCGGGAAGTGCTCAGTACCGGTTACGGCCTGCGCACCGCTTTTGTCGGACACGATCTGCACGGTCTGACCCAGGGGCCGGACGGTAAAATCTATTTCTCGGTCGGTGACCGCGGCTTCAATATCACTACGCCGGATGGCAGGCAGATCCGCCCGGATATGGATTACGGCCGCGGCGGGGTATTTCGCATGAACCCCGACGGCAGCGGACTCGAGTTGTTTCATCAGGGCCTGCGCAATCCGCAGGAACTGGCCTTCGACAACTACGGCAACCTGTTTACCGGTGATAACAACTCCGACGGCGGCGATAAAGCGCGCATTGTCTATGTGGTGGAAGGCGGCGACTCCGGCTGGAGTGACGGCTACCAGTATCAGGCGGAAAGCGACTACCTGCGCGGCCCCTGGAATGCGGAAAAAATGTGGTACCCGTATCACGCCGATCAACCGGCCTGGTTGGTGCCGCCGCTGGCGCTGCATACCGACGGCCCCTCCGGTATGACGTTTTACCCCGGTGTCGGCTTGCCTGAACGTTACAGCGACCACTTCTTTCTCGCGGATTATAAATTCGCTGCGGGCATCAGCAATATGCTGTCTTTTGCGGTACAGCCGAAGGGCGCCGGCTTCGAACTGGTCGATGTCCACGAGTTTGCCAGCAATGAGTTATTCGTCGATCAGACCTTCGGCTACGACGGC
>JBFJYC010000391.1:0-2110 GCA_041622815.1 Spongiibacteraceae bacterium
CTGGCCGGCGGCGGCGCCCGCGTGACTGTGGTCGGCGTGCACAAAGCGCCGATTCAGTTAGACCCGGTCACTTTGCTGGTGAAAGAGCTTCGTATCACCGGCTCGATGGCCTACCCCGACGAATTTCCGCAGGTGCTGGATATGCTGGCCTCGGGCAAAGTCGATCCGACACCGCTGATCTCGCACCGCTTCCCCCTCGCTGAATTCGATGCGGCATTTGCCGCAGCAAAAGATCAGCACAGCGCGGTCAAAGTGTTGGTAGATTGTCAGGCCATATAGCGCGCCGACAACTTCAACTCAGAATGTAATCATTCGGGTCTAGTTCGCGTGTCCAGCGCCAGTAATCGGCTAATAACCACGGCAACGTCGCGACCACTTCACCGTCGCTGTTTTTGTACCAGCTGTTAACGCCCGGCAGCGACCACACCATGTTCTTGAGCGTTTCGCGCTGCTTATCCTGAAAGGCTGCGGCGATTTCCGGCTTACATTCTATCCGATAAACACCCTGCTCCAGCATCTGCTTGATCGCTGACAGTATATAGCGCGACTGACACTCGGAATTAAAAATAATACTACCGGCGTGGGCGAGATTGGTATTGGGACCATACAACATATAGAAGTTGGGAAAGCCCGGTGTGGTAATACCGAGGTAGGCGTCGGGGCGCTCGCCCCAGCGTTCGGACAACACGCTACCGGTGCCGTTCTCGATCCGCATCGGCGCCAAAAACTCCTGGGCATGAAACCCGGTCGCCCAGACAATCACATCACACGGGTAATGTTTGCCGTCTGCACCCGTCACACCATCGGCGGTAACTTCGGTGATACCGCAGCTGACCAACTCAACATTATGCCGCTGTAACGCCGAGAACCAGCTGCCGTTATCCTGCAATAAGCGCGTTGCCAGCGGCGGATAGTCCGGTATCACCTGCGCCAACAGTTCTTCATCACCGACCTGAGCGCGGATCGCGGCTTCAAGATTGTTGCGCACTTCCTGATTAAAGGCATTGACCGAGCGACCGTTGTCGTCCCACTCCGGATCGATAATCAACGCCGGATAAATTCCGTCGGAACCCGGCCAGAACAGCAAAAACCGGTACCAACTCTGATAGTGCGGCAGGTATTGCAGACACCATTGGGTGCCGTCGCTGATCTTTTCATGGTAATGGGGATTCGGTGCAATCCAGGGCGCAGTGCGCTGAAATACAGTCATCGACGCCACTTCGCCGGCGATGGCGGGCACCAGCTGAAAGGCACTGGCACCGCTGCCGACGACAACGACGTGCTTACCGGCCAGCGCCAGTGTCTCATCCCAGTTACCGGTATGGGTCTGCGCGCCCTGAAATAATTCACGGCCGGGCAAGGCCGGTATTTTCGGGCGGTTCAGCTGCCCCACAGCGGTGATGAGCACATTGCCGGTAACCGCATGCTCGCTGCCGTGTTGCGTATAGCTAACGCGCCAGCGATGATCGGCCTCGCTGAATGTCGCGGCCGATACCGCACTACCAAAGCGGATATGGCGCAACACATCGTGCTTCTCAGCAACCTGCCGGAAGTAGGCCTGCAACTCGCGGCGCTGGCAAAAGAATTCTGACCAGGCGTGCCCCGGTTCAAAACTATAGCTATAAAAATGATTGGCGATATCGACCCGGCAGCCCGGGTAGCGGTTCTCATACCAGGTGCCGCCGACATCCGCGTTTTTTTCCAGAATGGTGAAAGCGACACCGGCACGTTTTAAGCGGATGCCCGTCAGAATACCGGACATGCCGGCGCCGACGATGACTACATGGAAATCCGGATTGTTGCCCGCCGCCAAGACCGCGGCATCGATGTCGACCTGCCGCGCATCGACGCCGTCGAGCTCCATCTCTTCGCGCATCATGCCGACATAGTCGTCACCGATATCGGCAATACCCGCCACAAACGCCATCATCCGGCGCTGGGTGACGGCGTCAGGCGCCGCCGGTAATGTGCAGCCCCGGTCGCGGTACTGCCTGATCACATCCAGCGCCTGCCGGCGGATTTCTGCCTTATCCGCTTCCGGCATCAGACCTTGCACTTCGTTGAGTGGCGGTGCCTGTGGCCGTATATCACCGTCAAGCAGTGCCGCATC
>JBFJYC010000392.1:0-2103 GCA_041622815.1 Spongiibacteraceae bacterium
ACCCGGACAACGCGGGCGGCGCCTGTGTGAACTGCCATATGCCGGCCACGGTGTATATGGGGGTTGATGCGCGGCGCGATCACCGCTTCGGTATTCCCGACCCGAAACTGAACCTTACTCACGGCCTGCCCAACGCCTGTGAGAACTGTCACGGAGAAAAAGAAGACGACGCGTTGGCGGATGCATTTCGCAAACTGTTTCCCGCGCACCGCAGCGACCATTACGCGTCGGTGATTGCCGCAGCCGATGCCGGGCAAGCCGATAGCCTGCCGGATTTAGCGGCACTTGCCCGCGATCCGTCGCTGGCACCAATCAAACGCGCCTCGGCGCAGCTGCGGCTGGCCAATACAGCATCGCCAAAATCCTATGAAACCAGCATCGCGAATCTGCAGGACACCGACCCGCTGCTGCGTATCGCCGCCCTGCGCAGTCTGGCGGGCTATCCGCTGGCACAAATCTATCCGCTGATTGAGCCGCTGCTGGAAGATCCGGTGCTCGGCGTCCGGATCGAAGCGGCCTACCAACTCGAAGCGTTGCTCTCAAAGGCAACGGGACTCCCGGCACTGACCAGTGCGCAACGCGGGCAGCTGATGCGCGCCGTCGAAGCGCGTCGCGAGCAGCTTCGCTTTAACGCCGATCACCCCGCGTCACAGATGAACCTCGGTATCTCCTATGAAACCGAGGGCCGTGTCGACGACGCACAACAGGCCTACCTGCAGGCGCTGCGTATCGACCCCGGCTATATACCCGCCATGCTCAATCTGGCGGAACTGCAGCGGCGTCGCGGCGACAGCACCGCTGCCGGCACCCTGCTCGCGCGTGCAGTGCAGGCGGGACCGGATATCGCCGACGCACATTTTGCGCTGGGGCTGCACCAGATCAGAGCAAAGGATTATGCCGCCGCGCTGAAAAGCCTTGAGCGGGCATTTGCGCTGGCGCCGGACAATGCGCGCTATGGCTATACGCTGGCCGTGGCGCAGGAACAGACCGGGGCGCTGGACGCGGCGCTGACCACATTACGCAGTGCGCTTAAAAGCCAACCGCAAAACGTCGAGCTACTCGGATTGATGACCCGCTATCTATTGCGCGCCGGACAAGCCGACCGCGCAAGAATCTATCTCGGCCGCTGGCGGGCGCTGGCACCCACCGACCCCGCCATCGCCGGCGTCGACCGCTACCTGCAAAATAAATAGGGGTCAGAGTGTAATTTATTTTATTGGGGTCAGAGTTATATTTCTGCGGCCCTTATAAATCAAGCCCTGCCGATACCCAGACTCAGCAGACGCCGCCGCAGTTCGGGTAGCACATCGCGCTCAAACCAGCTGTTGCGCCGCAACCAAAGCCGGTTCCGCGGCGACGGGTGCGGCAGCGGCAGATACGCCGCGCCATACACGGCATAGTTTTGAACACGCTCGGTCAGCGTCCGGAATGTCGGAAACGCCACCTCCTCCCCCGCCAGATAATGCTGCTGGGCGTACTGCCCGATGACCAGCGTGAGCGCGATGTCGGGCATACCGGCCAGCAGCCGCGCATGCCACAACGGCGCGCATTCGACGCGCGGTGGCAGATCGCCGGACTTGCCCCTGCCCGGATAGCAGAAGCCCATCGGCACGATTGCGATTTGTGATTCGTCATAGAAAGTATCAGCGTCGATATTCATCCATTCACGCAGGCGCGCACCGGAGGCGTCATCCCAAGGTATGCCGCTGGCATGAACCTTGGTGCCCGGCGCCTGGCCGATAATCAGTACACGGGCAGACGGACCGGCGCGCAGCACCGGTCGCGGCCCCAGCGGCAAATCCGCGACGCAATGGCGGCAGGCGCGAATATCTTCCAGCAGCGCAATCAATTGGCTCATAAGCCGGGTATATCTTCGATTTCAGTCACCTCGATGAGGGGCGGCCGCCCGTAGGCGGCGAAGGCATCAAAAACCGGCGCGCTGAGCTCACCGCTGAAGGGATCGAGTACACACTCGCTGCCGGAACGCAGACCGGCAATCAGCACCTCGGTGGTCGCATGCAGCCGCACGATCGGGTCGCGCAACCGCGCCGGGTCGAATTGCCAGAGCACGCGGCCGCCGGCGCTGACAGCCAGTATCCGCTG
>JBFJYC010000393.1:0-2093 GCA_041622815.1 Spongiibacteraceae bacterium
ATCGTTGGTGCGGTAAGTATTCTTGCCGCGCAATACACCCCAGCCCAACTCCAGCAGAATGGAAAGCAGGAAAAACGGTACGGCTATGGGTACATAATCCATTAATTCGTTAACCTTATCTCGTCGTGTTTATGCGGCGCGCGCCCGCTTCAGGCGGCGGTATTCATTCACTATTGGGTCAAACTCTGACGGTGATGAGCCATGGATCACGATGCCGTCGGCACCATTATCGAGCTGATTCAACCAGGCTTGTGCACACTCGGTGGCCGACCCGGAAGCCGCCGGCAGCCACTCGTCGGGTATTAATGCTGCCAGCTGCTCCAATTCATCTTCCGTGGCAACGCTATCGATGCCACCGGCCATCGAAGTGAACACTGCACTGCGCCGGACCGCCTCAAGAATCTCTATATCCCAGTCGTTGAGCTCAACCAGCAATTCGACATAACCGGGCGCCTGCATATAGGTAGCCATGCGCGCGATCATTTTTTTCAGATAATCCTGACGGCTCGGGTTGAGTGCGGTGGCTAACACAGACCAGATTTTCGGCGCATCCGGGTCGCGGCCGCCATCTTCGGCACCCTGCTGCACCAGTGCCTTCGCCCGCTGCAATCCCTTGTCGGTTATGAAGGTGTGCAGATGGGCGCCGTCGAAATGATGACCGGCAAAGCGCAAGCTGCCGCAACCGAATCCCACAAAGTGAACCGGAATCTCAGCCGCAACCCAATCCCCCATACTCAGGTAGGGCAGATTCCCCATCAGCCCGTCGTAACCTATGATTTTATCACCGCGCCATAAGGTTCGCAGCAGCTCCAAACTTTCAACCATTTTAGCATTGGAGACGTTCGGCAGGCCCATCAGCTGATTGCGAATCGCCACACCCCGGGCCAGACCCAGCTCAAAACGACCGCCGGACATGTAATGCAGTGTTGTGCACATATTCGCCAACACCATCGGGTGACGGGTATGGATGTTGGTGGCACCGGTCGCCACCGTAATATTTTCGGTCACCGCCAGCGCCGCCGAACAGACGACGCCGGCATCCTTCACATCGAAACGCTCAGAGACCCAAACCTTGCCCAGCCCGAGCGCCTCCGCCTGCTTTGCCTCGTTGATTGCATCCGCTGGCGAGTCTGAATGGCCGGGCAGCAAATAGCAGCTCAGCTCAGGAAATTCGGGGCTCGCAGCCATGATCCATCCTTTTCAATATCCGGGTCGCAGTGTAATTCATTGCACAACAAATGGCGCCCCCGACGCCGGCCATAGACAGCCGCCGGCAGTGTGCGAAACTGGTGACCCTGTCTCACCAACTGACTGAAACGGCCACCACCGATGCAAGAAATTTCTGTTATTCATATCAACAATATCAACAGTTTCGCCCCGGTATCGTTGCCGCTGCCTACAGCCGGCCCGGACGATGTCGTGGTAAAGGTCATGCAATGCGGTATTTGCGGCTCAGATTTAAGCTATGTCGCCATGGGCGGGCTGCTGGGACCGGGCCGGCCGATGGCGCTGGGTCACGAATTATCCGCGGTTGTCAGCGCGGTGGGCGCCAATGTCCGCAGCGTTAAGGTCGGCGACCGGGTGGTAGTCAACCCGATGGGCAGCGGCAACCAGATCGGCAATGGCGGCCCTGAAGGCGGCTTCGCGCCCTATTTACTGGTGCGCAATGCCGCGCTTGTCGCAGATGCGGTATTTCCGTTACCGGACGGTCTCAGCGACGAAGTCGGCGCGCTGGTCGAGCCACTATCGGTGTCGATGCATGGCGTGCATCAAAGCGAGCTGAAAGCAGGCGAGAAGCTGGTGATCTTCGGTGCCGGCCCGATCGGGCTCGGCATCGTGCTGGTCGCTCGCTACCTCGGCATCACGAATATCGTGGTGGTCGATCTATCCGCATCACGCCTGAAGATAGCCAGGCAGCTCGGCGCGACGCCGTTTCAGGCTGACAGCGGCGATGTCGGTGAATTTCTCAAACAGCAACACGGCAGCAGCGAAACCTTAGGTCAGCAGATGCCGGCGAGCGATGTCTATATCGAGGCCACCGGTGTCGGTGCGGTGCTGGAGCAAATTATTAATCTGGCCGGCGGCGGCGCCCG
>JBFJYC010000394.1:0-2088 GCA_041622815.1 Spongiibacteraceae bacterium
CGGCATAGGTGTCAATCGCCCCGGTGCCTTTGCCGAATACATTGCCATTCCCAAGACCAATGTCTGGGAACACACTAAAGGTATCGACTTAGACGTTGCTGCCATGTTCGATCCGCTGGGCAATGCGGTACACACCGCCCTGCAGTACGACCTGCTCGGCGAGGACGTGCTGATTACCGGCGCCGGCCCGATCGGCGTGATGGCCGCCGCCGTTTGCCGCCACGCCGGTGCCCGCCACATTGTGGTGACCGATCTGAATCCGCAGCGGCTTGAACTGGCTTTGCAGATGGGCGCCACCCGCGCGGTCGATGTGCGCAGCGAAACGCTGGCACAGGTACAGCAGGAGCTGCGCATGGAAGAAGGCTTCGATGTCGGCCTGGAAATGTCCGGCAATGCCTCGGCTTTTCGCGACCTGCTTACGAATATGTGTCACGGCGGCAAGGTAGCCATGCTCGGTATTCCCAGCGAAGAGGTTGCTATCGACTGGAACACCGTGATCTTTAATATGCTGACCTTGAAGGGTATTTACGGCCGCGAGATGTATGAAACCTGGTACAAAATGTCGGTCATGGTGGAATCCGGTTTGGATATCACCCCCGTGATTTCGCATCGCCTGCCCTATCAGGAATTTGAGCAGGGCTTTGAGCTAATGAACGCAGGCAAAGCCGGTAAAGTCATTTTAAATTGGGAACAAACCTGAGGGAGCACCCCGTGTACGATCAGTTTCAGCAACATCTGGCCGATGAACTCAAAGGCATCGAAGAGGCCGGCCTGTATAAACACGAACGGGCGATTACCGGCGCCCAGGGCGCCCGGGTGGGTGTCGCGCAGGGTGAAGTAATCAATCTCTGCGCCAATAACTATCTCGGCCTGGCCCAGCACCCCGAAGTAAATGCCGCTGCCCGGGAGGGATTAGATAAGTGGGGATACGGGATGGCGTCGGTGCGCTTTATCTGCGGCACCCAGACGCTGCACAAACAACTGGAAGACAAACTCAGTGCGTTTGTCGGCACCGAAGACACCATCCTCTACCCGTCGTGTTTTGATGCCAACGGCGGCCTGTTCGAAACGCTACTCGGCGAAGCCGATGCGGTGATATCCGACCAGCTCAATCACGCCAGCATTATCGATGGCATCCGCCTGTGCAAGGCGCAGCGCTACCGCTATCGCAACAGCGATATGGCAGATCTTGAGGCGCAACTCAAAGAAGCCAGCCGCAACGGCGCACGCTTTAAATTGATCACCACCGACGGTGTATTTTCAATGGACGGCCATATCGCCAGACTCGATGAAATCTGCGATCTCGCCGAAAAATATAACGCGCTGGTACATTTCGATGACTGCCACGCCACTGGCTTTCTCGGCGCCAACGGTCGCGGCACCCACGAATACCGCGGCTGCATGGATCGTGTCGACATTATTACCGGCACCTTAGGCAAAGCGCTGGGCGGGGCCAGCGGTGGTTTTACCAGCGCCCGGCACGAAATCGTACAACTACTCCGGCAGCGCTCCCGTCCCTACCTGTTTTCAAACTCAGTCGCGCCGCCGGTTGTCGCCGGTGCAATAAAAGCACTGGAACTCGCTGCAACATCCTCCTCACTGCGGGATCAGCTATGGCTTAACGCCACACGGTTTAGAGAGGGCCTGCAGGATGCGGGGTTTGAGCTCCTGCCCGGCGAGCACCCTATCGTTCCGGTCATGCTCCACGACGCTGCAAAGGCTTCCGCCTTCGCAGAAAAAATGTTGGCGCACGGCGTCTACGTGGTGGCTTTCTCGTTCCCCGTTGTGGCGAAAGGCAAAGCGCGTATCCGCACTCAGATGTCGGCGGCGCTGACACCGGAGGATATTGAACGGTCGCTTGCTGCATTCATCAGCTGTAGAAAGGCGCTGGGATAAAGTAAGACGCGATAAGTGAACTAACGCCCTACCGCGAATAGCGAGGCGTCTATCGCGGGTTGCTTGCCTTCCAACTGATCTGCCAATAGTGCCGCTGAACCCACCGCCTGAGTCCATCCCAAATAGCCGTGCCCGGTATTCACCAGCAGGCCATCTGTTTTTGTTAAACCGATAAACGGCTTGCCGTCAAAG
>JBFJYC010000395.1:0-2065 GCA_041622815.1 Spongiibacteraceae bacterium
CCAGTTGGCATCGACCACCCAGCGCTGCGGCGCGCCGATAAATTCGATACCACCGGGAAAACGCTGCAGATACGCATCCAGATAAAAACGCATATCGCCGAGGTAATCTTCCAGCGGCTCTATTGCTTCGTTAAATGAGCCGAAAATAAGACCGCGCCAGCTTTCCAGTCGCGGCACCGGTTTGAGGGCGAGTGCGGCCTTATCGGTACAACTGTTTTGAAGGTGTTTTTCCTGCGGGATGGTGACCAGCTCACCGGAAACCTTGTATGACCAATTATGGTAGGGGCAGACAAAACGTTTGGTATTGCCGTGATCGGCGCGGCATACCGGTAAGCCGCGATGGGAACAACTGTTGACCACCGCGCTGATCTCACCAGTCTCGGTACGCGCCAGGATTACCGGCGTTTCCGCCATATACGCCTGCACAAAATCACCCGGCGCCCGAATCTGGGATTCGTGGCCGAGAAACAGCCAGCTGCGACCGAAAATCAGCTGCTTTTCCAACTCGTATACCGCCGCGTCTGACCATGCCCGGCGGCTGATCAGCGTGGCGTCTTCATTGACGATATCTCGGATATTGATGTTCACATCGGCGTCCCGGAAATGGCGGCGAGATAAAAGTTATCACCAACTAACTTTTTAATCAAGCGGTCTTGCCGCACTTCGGTGAAAGCATTACTGTGCTGCGTTTCCGCCACTGTCCCGGAGCCGCCCGTGATGCATCGCTTCAGCCTGCTAGTCGCATCGGTGATGCTACTCACCGCCTGTGATACCCCGCTGGAAAGCCGGGTGATTCCGGCCCAAATCTCCGCTGATGCCCGCGAGACTCACCGCAAACTGCAGCTCGATGGGGCTGACAATTTCCGCGACCTCGGCGGCTACCGAAGCAGCGACGGTCGCACCGTAAAATGGGGGCTGGTCTACCGCGCCGATGCCCTGTCTGACCTCAGCGATACCGATATGGCTTTCTTAGAGCGACTGCAGATCAAACAGGTGGTCGACTTCCGCACCAGCTTCGAAAAAAACGAGGACCCGGACCGGATACCGAATACCATCCGCTATGTCGAGCGCCCGGTTGACGTTGAAGGCACCGCTGTCAAAGAGCTGTTTGAAAAAATCAGTAGCGGCGATCTGGCAGATTTCGATGCCAGAAAGACGCTGATCGAGGCCAACCGCGGCTTTGTGCGCGGTTTTACCGGGGTTTTCGGTCCGTATTTGCGCAGCCTGGCCGAGGCTGACAACCTGCCGAGTGTTGCCCACTGTACCGGCGGCAAGGACCGCGCCGGTTTTGCCGCGGCGGTTACATTGCTGGCACTAGGCGTGCCGGAAGCCACCGTGCGCGAAGATTTTCTGAAATCCAATATCTACACCGCCGATAAAATCGAAAAATACATCTGGATGATCCGGCTCGGCTCTTTGTTCCGCACAGACCCCGAACAGGTCCGGCCACTGCTCGGTGTTGAAGCCGCGTATATTGATGCGGCGTTCGACACCATGAAAAGTGAATACGGATCGATCGATAATTACCTGCGCGAAGGCCTCGGCCTGAGCGATGCGTTGCGCGAAAAATTACGCAATAACCTTTTAGAGGGCTAAGCGTCCTGCCGTGTCGCCGACCCGGCGCCGACCGGGATCCCGGAAACACCATGCCGATCGATGCGCAAACCAAGGCTGAAATAGAAGCCACCGCCAAACTCGGCCGCAACCGGCAGATTGTGGTGCTCGCCTTACCAGTGATTCTCGCGCTCACTTCACACAGTCTGATCGGGCTTGTCGACATCTGGCTGATCGGCAACCTCGGCGAAGTCGCGCTCGCCGCGGTCGGCCTAGCCGGCTTTTCGATGTATGCCGCCGGCGCCTCCATGTTTGGTGTCAATCCGGCGGTTCAGGCACTGGTTGGCCGTGAAGTCGGCCGCGGCACCCGCGGCGCCGGTATCGCGGTGATCAATAGTGGTTTGCTGGCCGGCGCCGGTATCGGCTCGGTTCTCGCGCTTGTGCTCTATCAGTGGTCGCCCTTTATTGTCGGCCTGCTCAGCAACGACCCCGCCGTCACCACCGCTGCCAC
>JBFJYC010000396.1:0-2058 GCA_041622815.1 Spongiibacteraceae bacterium
GAGCATCGATCTGATTGGCACTCATATATGATTCCGGAGAAGGACGAGAACCTTTTGGTAAATTCACAATCTCAGAAATCTGCGATTCCGTTAGACTATTCTTGGCGTATATTTGAGGCGAATCTAATGCGCCACCTGCTGAATGTGTCCGCCTCTTAACGGCAAAATAAAGATTCGCCGCAATCTGACTCCCCGGTATCAAATGACCAACGGTGAACTCAACCCCCGCCTCTATGGCGAGTTCCTCGGCTATAACAGCTGCGCGCTGATCGTCACCGGTTCTAATCGCTTCTTCCAGATCTAGGAGCTGCTGACCTATCAGATACTTGTCTAATGTTTCCAGCGCTATACCAAGCGCCGGAATAATCGCAAGAAAGAACGCATTGTTCTCCGCGGCGTTTGCCGCCGTGTAGCCGGCCGCATCGATATCAGACCCGATCGCTGAGGCGGCAATTATTCCACCGAGTTGCGCCAGGGCTACGCCATTGCTTTTAAGCCGGTCATAGCCCATAGCTTCAGTGTTATCCAGCTGATCATCGCTAAAGCCAAACTTGTGATATTCCTCAGCAATAATCTCGCCGACGAAGCCGCCGACGGCACCGCCGCTGCACGATCCGTGTGTCAATTCCCCCAACGCGCAGCCCAGTGCAGCATGTTTTGCTTTGTGCGCCCAGTACGCGCTGCTGCCGGATTCGCCCGTGCCCTGACCGGCCGCTGCCAGCGCCTTGTTGTACTCAACGCCGATCAGATTCGCAGCATAATTTCCGGCATCTGCGACAAACGCGGTCATCAAGCGTTCTGAAAAGCGATCGGAAAGGCTGCCACCAAATATTGTGGAATCGACTGCGGCGCTTACTGCCGACTCCAGTGCGACATCCGTCAGATACTCCGGAGTAAAGGAGAAATTCGTAGCGCTGGTTACACTGCCATGTAGCAGGCCACCGGTAATCGCGTTGGCGGCAATATTTCTCAGGCTGTCGGCGCTGAGCAGCGCTTTCAGTGTTGCGCTGATATTGCCCTGATTATTGAGCAAACTGACTGCCGCTGTTGATGCCGCCGCCGTACTTGCACCTGCGAACGCGGCACCGGCCCACCCTGAAAGCCCTGCACTGCCGGCGAGATCCAATGCCGCGCCACCACTGACATACGCGGCTACCAAGGTGACGATGGCGCTGCCCAGCTGGCTCAGACCTTGTTGTTCATATGCCCAGGACTCATGCACTTCAAGTACGTGCTGCCAGCTGACATCGTTCCTATCCTTCAGTTCGCCCAACCATGCATAACCCTGGTCTTCAGCGACAAGCTGATCGAGCGCCGCCTCGAGTACTTCGCGATCAGAATAGTCCTGACCAGGATTACCCAAATGCTCTACATAAACACCGGAACCGGCATTTAGTGAGATGCTGCCACCGGCCGACAAGCGGCTCATCAGCGCATCTGTATCGTAGTAGCCGTCACCCGACGTGCTTTGCCAGAACGCCGAGGCCGAAGACGCTTCGTGTGAATAACTATCGATATCTGTTGCGATCAGCAATGCCAACCGCCCGGCAAGTGCGCTCACGGTGACATCGCCTGACGCTGCGACCCGCGCCGCCTGAAGGGCTATATTGCGGCGCGCGCTCAGGCTGATATTGTCACCTGCCGCCAAAACAACGGGCACACTCGTAACCCGCTCTGTTTCGGTTGAAGATGAAGCTCTGCGACCGAAAGAACCTTTACTTTTCTTTTGGTAGTACTCGCGGTACACGTCCTGCGCAACACTGAAGATCAGGTCGCGTCCCGCATTAATATCAATATCACCGTCGGCGCTAAGGCTACTGCCGGCAATTGAAATATCACCTGTGTTGAATTCCGTGGTTGCGCCAAGACCGCTGGCCAGCACAATGTCCCCTCCTGCCTCCAGACTGCTTGCGCGGCTAATATCCTCAATGATTTCGTGCCGACGGGAACTCCCTTTATTACTGAGGGTGTAGAGGTAATAGCGGGAATCGTTTACCGCTGCGATATCGATATTGCCACCGGCATTAACTATTAAGTCGTCACCGGTAACGATCTCCA
>JBFJYC010000397.1:0-2057 GCA_041622815.1 Spongiibacteraceae bacterium
AGAAATTCTGGTCAGAGCAGGGCTGCGTGGTATTGCAGCCGCTCGATATGGAAGTCGGCGCCGGCACCTTCCATCCGGCGACCTTTCTGCGGGCGATCGGGCCGGAACGCTGGAACGCCGCCTATGTCCAGCCCAGCCGCCGGCCGACCGACGGCCGTTACGGGGAAAACCCCAACCGGCTCCAGCACTACTATCAGTTTCAAGTGGTCATGAAGCCTTCACCGGCGCGCTTCCAGGAGCTGTACCTGGCATCGCTGGCAGAGTTGGGTATCGACAGCACCATCCACGATATTCGTTTTGTCGAAGACAACTGGGAATCACCGACCCTCGGCGCCTGGGGTCTGGGCTGGGAAGTCTGGCTCAATGGTATGGAAGTAACTCAGTTCACTTATTTTCAGCAGGCCGGGGGCATCGAATGCTTTCCGGTGACCGGCGAAATCACCTACGGACTCGAACGCATCGCGATGTACTTACAGGACTGCGATAGCGTTTACGATCTGGTCTGGACCCGCAGCGCCGATGGCAGCGTCGTGACCTACGGCGATGTATTTCATCAGAACGAAGTGGAGATGTCGGCTTACAACTTCGAACACGCCAACGTCGACAACTTGTTTCAGCATTTTGACTACTACGAAGCCGAGAGCCAAAAGCTCAGTGCGCTGGATTTGCCCTTGCCCGCCTACGAGATGGTGATGAAGGCCTCACACACCTTTAACTTATTGGACGCCCGCCACGCGATCTCCGTTACCGAACGCCAACGCTTTATATTGCGGGTACGGGAACTGGCGCGCGCCGCTGCAACTGCTTATTTCAATACCCGCGCCAAACTCGGATTCCCGCTCGCGGAACCGGAACATGCCGCCGCTGCGCTTGCGCAATTCAAGGATGATGCTGCATGAGTGCCGCCGATACCCGCGACCTGCTGATTGAAATCGGCACCGAAGAACTACCGCCGAAGGCGCTCCCCGAGTTATCGCGCGCCTTCGGCGCCAGCATCGAAGCACAGCTGACCGAGAAGGCATTATCCTTCGGCGCGCTGTCGCTGTTCGCAGCGCCGCGCCGTCTGGCGCTGGTCATTAAAGATGTACAAACCCGGCAGGCCGACCGCAGCATTGAAAAACTCGGCCCGGCACTGGCGGCGGCAAAAGATAAAGACGGTCATTTCACCAAGGCCGCTCAGGGTTTCGCCCGCGGCTGCGGTGTCGGCGCAGAGCAGCTCGGCACCGTCGATACCGACAAAGGCGAGCGGCTGGTATTTCGCAGTGTTGAAGCCGGCAACGACACCGCCGCGTTGCTGCCCGCGATGATCGAAACTGCGCTGGCACAATTACCGGTGCCGCGACGCATGCGCTGGGGCGCACTGCGCGAAGAGTTCGTGCGCCCGGTGCACTGGCTGATCGTATTGCTCGGCAATGATGTTGTGCCCTGCGCACTATTTGGCATCGATGCCGGTCGCGACTCGCGCGGCCATCGTTTTCACGCTGACATCGATATCAGCATTGAGCGGCCGTCAGATTACGAAACACAGTTGGCGGAATCCGGTTTTGTCATCGCCGACTTTGCCGCGCGCAAGGCCCGTATCGAGCAGCAGGTCCACGCCTGCGCGAAGAGCTGCGGCGGGCGCGCCTTGCTGGATCCGGATTTGTTGGATGAAGTCACCGCACTGGTCGAGTGGCCGGTCGCGCTGGCGGGTAGTTTTGAAAGGCATTTTCTCGACGTACCAAATGAAGCCCTGATTTCAGCGATGCAGTCGCACCAGAAATATTTTCCGGTCACCGACAGCAAAGGAAAATTGCTGCCGCACTTTATTACCGTTGCGAATATCGACAGCCGCGACCCGAAGCAGGTGATTGCAGGAAATGAGAAAGTCATCCGTCCGCGCCTCGCCGACGCCGCTTTTTTCTACCAGAAGGATTTGGCGATTTCGCTGAGCGCACGGCGCAAAGAACTGCAGCGGGTGGTATTTCAGCATCAGCTTGGCAGCATTTATCAAAAAACCGAACGCATTGCCCGTTTAGCAGCAAAACTGGCACCGGCCTGTCATGCCGATATTGAAG
>JBFJYC010000398.1:0-2044 GCA_041622815.1 Spongiibacteraceae bacterium
AACTCCTCGGCCTGATTAAAGCCCCGCCGCAGGCGCCGCCGCCAGTGCAGGGGCACCGGTACGAGGACGTCGGGCAGGTCGGTGGACGCGGCGTCGAATGATCTCAGCCAGGCTAGCGCGAGCACCTGCAGATAGTCCTGCCGGCGGTGGTGCTTGATTTCGCCGATTACCGCATCCAGCGGAAAATCGTAGCGCCAGGGCGCGAAGGTCGCGGTTACCGGTCCCGGGTCGGTCAGACAACGGCCGCAGTGACGGCGTCCGGCAGGGCGCGGCAATGCGCAGCGGGGGCAGGGATTGCAGTTGGCAGGCAGTCCCGCGCGGCAGTGATCACACAGGTCGGTACGA
Source organism: Spongiibacteraceae bacterium (assembly GCA_041622815.1). GTDB lineage: Bacteria > Pseudomonadota > Gammaproteobacteria > Pseudomonadales > Spongiibacteraceae > JBFJYC01. The sequence goes on from JBFJYC010000398.1 coordinate 346, forward strand.
TCGCTGGCCGGGCCGCGGCAAAGGATACAGACGCCCGGCAGCAGGCTCGTTTCCAGCACGGAAAGCCACTTGTTAACCATATGCGTCCTTGCAGGTTGACAATGGGGGGCCGGAGCCTATCATTGGCGCCGGATTCAGGACGTTTATAAACAGGATTAGCGATGTCTGCAAGCACCCTCAGCCCGATACGCCACGATTGGACGCTTGGCGAAGTAATGAGATTATTCTCCTTGCCTTTCAATGACTTACTATTTCATGCCCAGAGTGTGCACCGGGCCAATTTCGATCCGAACGAGGTGCAGGTCAGCACCCTGCTGTCGATTAAAACCGGCGCCTGCCCCGAGGACTGCAAATATTGCCCCCAAAGCACCCGCTACGACACCGGTCTGGAAGTCGAAAAGCTCATGGAAGTGGAGGCGGTGCTGGAACAGGCACGGGCTGCCAAAGACAGCGGTGCGACCCGCTTTTGTATGGGCGCCGCGTGGCGCTCGCCGAAAAACCGCGATATGCCCTATGTAGTGAAAATGGTCGAAGGCGTCAAAGCACTGGGACTGGAAAGCTGCATGACGCTGGGCATGTTAACGCCGGAGCAAACCGCACAGCTGGCCGAAGCCGGGCTCGATTACTACAACCATAACCTCGACACCTCCGAGGAATACTACAAAGACATCATCACCACCCGCACCTATCAGGACCGGCTCGATACCCTGGCCAATGTCCGCGCTGCCGGCATTAATGTGTGCAGCGGCGGTATCGTCGGCATGGGCGAGAAACCCGAAGACCGCGCCGGCTTGTTGATGGCGCTGGCGAACCTGCCCGAGCATCCCCAGAGCGTACCGATTAATCAGTTGGTGAAGGTGCCCGGCACACCGCTGGACGATGTTGAAGAGATCGACAGTTTTGATTTTATCCGCACCATCGCCGTCGCCCGGATCATGATGCCCCGCGCCCATGTGCGCCTGTCGGCCGGCCGCGAAGCGATGAACGATGAGATGCACGCGTTGGCGTATTTTGCCGGCGCCAATTCAATCTTCTACGGTGAGAAGTTGCTGACTACACCGAATCCCGAAGCGAATACCGATATGCAGTTATTCGGCCGTCTCGGCATTCGTCCGGAGGCCGCGCATCACCGCCACGAAGACGAGGCTGCCGCGGACATCGCGCAGGCAGTGGCGGGCGCCGAACAGCGCAGCCCGATGTTTTACGACGCAAGCGCTTAAGCGAGCTCCGAACAAAGCCAAAGAACGATTCCGCAGGAACCGCCCATGACCATGGATGCCGAACTGCGCCCTGCGCTGGATGCGCGCCGCGCGCAGCATCGCTATCGCAGCCGCCGCAGTGTGCAGTCGCCGCAGGGTGATGTGGTGCGGGTTGATGGCCGCGAGCTGATTTGCTTTTGCAGCAATGATTATCTGGGTCTGGCCAACCACCCGCAGTTAAAAGAAGCCGCCATTGACGCGACGCGACAGTGGGGCACCGGTAGCGGCGCCTCGCATTTGATTACCGGCCACTCGGAATTGCACGACAAGCTAGAGGCGCGACTGGCGGAAATTACCGGCCGGCCCCGGGCGCTGCTGTATTCCACCGGGTATATGGCCAACATCGGTGTGCTCGGCGCGCTGACCGGGCGCGGCGACCGGGTTTACCAGGACAGTCTCGACCACGCTTCGCTTATCGACGGCGCCCGCTCCCGCGGCGC
>JBFJYC010000399.1:0-2004 GCA_041622815.1 Spongiibacteraceae bacterium
GCCCCTGTTCCGCAGTGACCAAAACACGGGAGGTCGCCAAATTTTCACAATCCAAGCGCGGCAGCGAGAAAGACCTGGGAGGGTTGTATTTGACGTAGTCATCAGAGCTAAACCGCCACTCCAGTTCCGGCCATGCCTCATCAAAGCGCCCCGCTCGTAACAGCGCATTGCCAAATTTAGCGTGCAAACCCGCGTCCGCTGGCGCCAATTTACCGGCCTTCTGAAATGCCGAAATTGCGCCGGAGGTGTTGCCGTTTCGAAGATATAAGGTGCCTAAATTCTTAAGCGCGACTACCGAGCTCTCATTCAGGTCAAGCGCCTCCAGACTGATTCGTATCGCTGCATCAACCTCATCGATATCGCAGAGCGCAACGCCGAGGTTCTCGTAGGCCTTGATATCTTTCGGATCCAGCCGAATCGCCTTGCGGTACGCAGCGATAGCGGACTCATTATTACCAGCGGTCTGATAGGCCAGCCCGAGGTTGTAATGATAGGTCGCAATATTCGGCGATAGTTTAATTGCAGACCTGATCGCCTCCTGAGCAGCTTCCAGCTCACCAGCTTCCTTTAATATCAAGCCAAGCAAATGCAAACTATCAGCATGCTTCGGACAAGCTTGGAGAATTTGCTGATAAATTTGAGCTGCCTGCTGTAAATCACCCTGCTTATGCAGCGCCACTGCCTGCTGAAACGGAGCCTGTAGCTGTGCCGGAAGCGGCTGCGATTTGCTCTTAGCGAACTTTTTAGATTTATTCGGCACTTTGATTAACGATTCTACTCATATTAAGGCGCGACCATAGAAGGAAAAGGTAGCGTCCGTCTAGCAACACTGATCATGCTTCTGCAACAATTCACCATTATAATACCCAGATCAGCCCCACTTTTTACGATTGGAGATAAATCCGTGGCATTCAATGCAATAAATAAACTAGCTATTGCGGCACTGGGCCTTGTAGTCGCACTGCCCACAGCGGCTGGCACCGTCACCAGCAAAGGTGCCGACCTAGAAATAGATACAACTGGCGGTTTTAAAGTCCGCACCACGGACGACAAATTCAGTTTCAATATCGGCGGCCGCATGATGTGGGACATGGACCATTTCGATGGTGCCTTCAATAAAGGTGCCAACAACCGCAATGTTACATCCGACCATCTGCGCCGAGCACGACTCGAAATTAAAGGTACGGTCTATTCGGACTGGAACTATAAGTTCGAATACAATATTCACGGCGACGGCAGTACTAACGCACTCGCATTCGGATATGCCGGCCTCGAAGGTCACTATTTCCAGATCGGTAAGGACAAGGAGCCTATTGGCCTGGAAGAGTTGAGCAGTTCCAAGTGGATTACCGCCACTGAGCGCTCGATGTTCTGGGACACCACCGGTGCAGACGATATGCACTTCGGCCTGCTCTATAGCGGCTACAGCGGTATGTTTACCTGGGCTGCCGGTGCCTTTGACAACGACGAAGACTCCACCAGCGGCGATGATGAATTCGCTTTCACCGCCCGGGCAACGGTCGCGCCCGTCGCTGAAAAAGGCAATGTGCTACATTTCGGCGTTGCGTACAGCGACCGTAACGTCGATTATGCATCCGCATCAGATGATGAACTAATCAATGCATCACCCGGTATCAGTGATGTCGGGGCCGGCAACGGCACCGCGTTCAAAGTCGATGATGTGGGCGCTTACGACGGCGACTCTATCCGCGCTTTGGAATTCCTGTGGATCGGTGGCCCTGCCTCGGTACAGGCTGAATACTTTGTTCGCGACCTGAGCCGCCCGAGCGGTGCGGGTTTAGATCAGGACACCAAAGCCTACTACATCACTGGCGCGTATACGCTGACCGGCGAATCCCGTGGCTACAAAGCGAAAAGTGCTATCACGGACAAAATCAGCCCCGCCGGCGCCGGTGGCGCGTGGGAAGTCTTTGCCCGCTACGACAGCATCGAGGCTGACTGCGGCACTCTGGCTGAATGTACTACTGCAGGCGCTATCGGTAC
>JBFJYC010000400.1:0-1998 GCA_041622815.1 Spongiibacteraceae bacterium
AGCTCGAAAACATCCTGGAACGGGCTGCAACATTATGCGAGCAGGGGGTGATCTTTGCCGGCGACCTCAGCTTACCGGCAGTGAAACCCGCCGGCGGACAGGCATCAGCCGGCAGTACCAGCGCCGCCAGCATGCTTGAAAATGTCGACGGCGATCTCGAGGCCTGGCTGACATCAGTAGAAACCCGCGCGCTGTCCGAAGCGCTGGAAAAAAGCAAAGGCAACAAGACCGAAGCCGCACGAATACTGGGCATCTCCTTCCGTCAGTTCCGCTACCGGTTGGAAAAACTCGGGCTCGCCGACTCGGCCTGATTGCTACTGCCATCCGCGCAATACCGGATTGTGATTCAGTCGCCTGATAACTAATCTGCGCGCTACGCGAAAGCTCGTGCCACGGACCGGCGCCGCTTCGGGTAGAGACCTCCTCCAGCCACGCAGGGAAGCGATATGGCGAACAGACACCACGGGCATACGCTGCCCGACTTACTGGCAGCACTCGCCATCAGCGGCACACTCGCCGCAGGCACTGTAACGACCACCTCAGTATTGCAAGCAGCCCGCGCCGAGCGCGCCATCAACTTTCTCGAACGGCATGTACAGACCGCCCGCAGCACCGCCGTTCACAGCGGCAGGGAAGTTACGGTCTGCGCCTCCTATGACAGCGCGGCCTGCGTCAAACGCTGGAATTCCGATGCAAAGCTTTTATTATTCTTTGATGCTGACCGCGATAAATATCGCGATGTCGATGAGCCGCTGATACTAGAAAAGCAGGTACCAAAGGGCGAGTATCAGTTGCGGGCCAGCAATCGCCGCTATCTGAGATTTAAACGCAGCGGCGCGGCGCGGGATAATGGTTCGTGGTATTTCTGCGCCGCAGGCGCGGAGCCGGGCACGCTCAGCAAAAGCGCACGACAGCTCACAGTCAACCGCGGCGGCCGGCCCTACCGCTCCAGAGACCGTGATGGCGATGGTCTGCACGACAATAATACGGCCAATGGCCCGGTGTCCTGCCCGGATTGAGGGATGTGCTTACCAGCAGGCGTCGTTGACATTGCCACCGGAATCCTTGGCTTCTTTGGCACCGGTATCGCGCAGCGTAAAAGTGGCGCAATCGGTGTCGGCCGCTTGTGCCGTCCCCTCCCTGGTCGTCGCTGTCAATGTATAACAACCGTTGTCGCCGCAGGGCGCATTACTCACTGCAATATCGTAATACCCTTCCTGCGAGACCGCAGATCCGATATCCGCGATCACTACTGTGTAGCCATTGTTCTTCAGAAAGTAGCGCTCTTGCTGGCTCGCCATGGTAGTCAGCGTCACTTTTGCATCGGTGCGACGGGTTTTTTGCATATAACCGGTATAGGCCGGCAGCGCCAAACCCATGAGTACGGCGGCAATTACCACCACAATCATTAATTCAATCAGGGTAAATCCGGCAGCTAATTTGGGTGATCGCATGCGCATTACACTTTCCTTTTCCGGTTTAGCGTATTTCAAAATCTATTTCTTCCCAGCTTTGACGGCCGCTCGGTACCGGCGAATCATCAAGGTCCTGCAGTGTCGTGGAACCCTTGCGCCCTTCAACAAAAACCTGAGGCCCGCCTTTCTCACTGCGGTAGACCTGTGGTTGCCCCGGTACGCCGCCGCGACTCAATGGTACTACCGATTGTGCCCGTGTCGTTAATAGCACATCAGATGTTGTACCCAGTGGTGCGAAGGGCGGCGCTACGCCGGTGAATGCGTCAAGGCCATAGAGGAATCCGTCACCGTCAACATCACAACTCGCGCCATCCGGTTGGAAAGTCGTAAATAACGCGACTTTGCCGAATTTTGTGGTACCGGTGAAATTGCGCTCTGCGGCTTCACCTGTCGGGGTAGAAAAACTAATCTGCCAGCCGCCATCGTCACGCACCACGTTCTTTAGCTCACCGAATGTCTCTATTGTTTCCGCACCATCGGTCACCGGCGTATCGTCATCATTGGCAATACTGCCGTTGGTACC
>JBFJYC010000401.1:0-1988 GCA_041622815.1 Spongiibacteraceae bacterium
AACAATGACGGCCGGGTGCAGTACTACAACGACAAAAACCCGCAGTTCGAAGCACCGGCGCACTGGACGGGCAGCGAGCTCAGTGTCGATCGCGACATTATCGTGTTGGCCAATCCGGAGATCGCCAAGCTACCCAACTGGGTGATTGCGCTGGTCGCCGCCGGCGGACTGGCCGCCGCATTATCCACCGCCGCCGGCTTGTTGCTCGCCATCTCCTCGGCAATTTCACATGACCTGATCAAGGGCGTGATTAAGCCGGATCTCTCAGAAAGAAGTGAATTACTCGCCGGCCGTCTGGCGATGGCGGGCGCGATTTTGGTGGCGGGTATACTCGGTATCAACCCGCCGGGCTTTGCCGCGCAGGTCGTCGCGCTCGCCTTCGGTTTGGCCGCCAGCTCGCTGTTTCCGGCGTTGATTATGGGTATTTTCAGCCGCAGGATTAATCGTGCCGGCGCCATCGCGGGGATGTTGACCGGCCTGCTGTCGACGCTGATCTATATCTTCTGGTTCAAGGGCTGGTTTTTTATTCCGGGTACGGCGATGGCACCGAATACCGCAGATTACTGGCTGCTCGGCGTCCGACCCGAATCCTTCGGCGCGATCGGCGCGTTACTGAATTTTATCGTCGCCGCGATGGTCAGCGCGCGGACGGCACCCCCGCCACCGGCGATCGCCGCACTGATCGATGATATCCGCGCGCCTGACAAAACAGGGACCGGCACCACACACAAATAAATTATTGTGCGGCGGTTTCCTGCAGCGGCGTTACCGGTGCCGGCAGCAAGGCCAACAATGCGGCTAACTCTGTATCGCTGAGCGTTCCGTCCTTGAAAAACTGCACCTGATTATCGGCATCCAGCAAAAATACCGCACTGCCTTTGCGCTTCAGATTCCATAATTCGCGGGCGCTGTCCATGTCGGCGATCAGCGTGGTTTCCGGATATTTAAACTTGTTTTTCTTTAGTTCACGCAGCGCAAAACCGGTGGCACCGAAAGTCACGTCATCGACATTGATGATGTTGAGGACACGGATATCCACACCCTCGGTTTGCTTTAAGGCAACCGCATCGATCACCCGGCGGTTCACTTCACTGGCACTGGGCCGCGCCGCCATATATTGCAACAGCGTCCACTGGCCTTTGAGCTTATTGGTATCCCATGGTTTAAATTCAATATCATCACCTGCGATAAACAGCTCACCCTTATCCGCAATCGCGGCCGCCGGCAAGGGCTGACCGACCTCCGGTACCGCCCATGCCTGCATTGATAATACAAGTGACGCGAACATAACTGATAGACGGAACATAACGTTCTCCGTGTTAATAATTTCAGGCTGCTTCGACAAAGATTGCCGGTAAAAGTTCGTTACAATCTGGCTTCAAATGAAACCCCTGCCGTGCGCGGCGCCTGCGGTGCCAGCAAGGAATAGTTACCGGGATCCGGTTGCGAGAAATGGTGGGTGAATATCTCATCGTGATCTTCCATATTCTCGACGAAGGCCTCGACCTTGAAGCGGTGCGCCGGGCTCTGCCAACTGAGACGGACGTCAGTCTTGTGGTGCGCCGGCACCTCATCGATCGGGTTGTCGTAGGGGCGACGCTGATAATCATCGGACCAGCTGTATTTCACTGATGGGGTTAATGAACCCCAGCCGCCCAAATTAAAGGTATAGCGCAGCAAGGCACCAAAACTGAATTCCGGTGAGTCGGACATTTTTGCGCCTTCGAAATTATGGGGCGAATCTTCGTCGTCAGTACAACCGGGCTGCGCCGCCTGTTCTGCCAGCTCGTCATCTCTGCCGCAGAATTGCTCAAACTTTGCGTCCAGCCAACCGAAGGTGAGCAAGGCGTAAAACTCTGCACTCGGCGCCCATTGCAATTCAGCTTCCACACCACGGATTGAAGCTGCACCGGCATTCTCTAGTTTGATTCCGGTAACTACGATTTTAGAGACTTGTAAATCCACATACGAGTAGTCGAATGCAGTCA
>JBFJYC010000402.1:0-1962 GCA_041622815.1 Spongiibacteraceae bacterium
CCCGGAGCGCGACTTTGACGCTGCCGGGGAATCCGGACGTGGCAGTCTGCTGTTTAAAGAACTTGATGACCCGGAACTGGTCGCCGCCTATCGCCGCATGCGCAGCTCCCGCTATTACCGGCCACTGTTTTCCGGTTCCTGGCAGCAGGCACTACAAGCCTCAGACGAAGCACCTAGCCTGTTGGTCACCGGCGGCAAACGTTTCGGCCCGTATCATGAGTTGTCCGGCAGTATTAAAATCAGCCTCGACCGCTACCTGCATATCAACAGCGATCTCTGGCTGAGCCAGTTTCAGCCTGCCGACGCCCTGATCGATATGACCGCCTGGCCGACGCTGCCGCTCCCGTTTGAAAGCAACCCGGATGAGGCTTCAGAAGATTTACCGCAATACAGCCCGGTGATCTGGCGCAGCGATGACTGGTTTAACCGCAACGCCTACGGCCGGCTCAGCAAAACCATTATGGTCAACCCGGCGTGGATGCCCGGCGGCCAGCCCTATTACGGCAACGCCAAGCTGGATCGCGAAGCCGGTGTTGATATCCGTGGCCGGGCAACCTTCAGCCGCCTGCGACAAGCGACCAGCGGCTATGAAGAAAACAGCCCTTGGCGGCTACAGCGCACAGTCGAACTCCGGCAGCACCGGAAGATGCGTAGCGGCGAACTGCACTATCTGGATCACCCGATGTTCGGTCTGATCATCAAAATCACACCGGTTAAGCTGAGCACAGCCAGCGCCAAAAGCCGTTAGGCTGCGACAAACGCCGTCAGCAGACGACGCACGGTCGAAATGCCGTTTTCAATAACCGCCTCGATTGCCGCCATCGTGATCGCTTCATCGCCGACGCCGGCTGCCGGATTCACCACCAGACAAAGCGCGGCGTAGGGCAGGCCCAGTTCCCGCGCCAGCGCCGCTTCCGGCATGCCGGTCATGCCGACAATATCGCAACCGTCCTGCGCCATGCGCCGTATTTCTGCGACGGTTTCGAGCCGCGGCCCCTGCGTTGCCCCGTAGACACCGCCGGTAATAACATCAATCCCTGCGGCAGATGCCGTCGCTGCCAGCCGCGCTCGCAACACCGGATCGTAGGGCTCGCCGAACTCGACGTGTTCGATCTGCCCGTACTCAAAATAGGTATGCGCACGGCCCCAGGTGTAGTCGATCACATCATCGGGCAGGACGAGATCGGTGGTGGTACAACGCGCACTAATGCCGCCAACCGCATTCACCGCGATGACCGATGTGGCACCGGCGTCCTGCAATACCTGCAGGTTGGCGCGGTAATTAATACTGTGAGGTGCGAAGCGATGATCCGCACCATGACGCGGTAAAAACAGGCAGTGGCCGCGTTCGAATTGCAACAACTGTGGCGCGGCGCTGGCTTCACCCCACTCGCTTTGCGCGGAATATGTCTGCACGACACCGGCATCGGGCCAGCCGTCCAGCCCGCTGCCGCCGATAATTGCGACCGTCACGAGGCTGCACCGGCAGGCGCGTCGGGCGCTTCCTGCACGGCGCCGCCCGCCACATGCAGTGTTCGTGTCGGAAAGGCGATATCGGCGCCATGCTCATGGATAATCGCCAGCGTCTTTAGCAATACATCCTGCTTGATCTGGTGAAATTCAATCCAGTTAGTTGTTTTGGTGAAGGTGTAAATAAAGAAATCCAGCGAAGAAGCGTTGAACTGATTAAAGTTCACAATCATGGTCTGCCCGGTATCGATGGCCTCATGCTTGTTCAGCATTTCTTTTACCGCGTCGACAATCGAACCAATCTGCCGCGAATCGCAATACCGAAGGCCGATAGTTTCGTAGATCCGGCGGTTGAGCATGCGCGACGGATTTTCCACCGATATCTGCGCAAATGTCGCATTCGGTACGTACAGCGGCCGCTTATCGAAGGTGCGGATTCGGCTTTGACGCCAGCCGATATGCTCGACAGTACCCTCAATATTTTTATCAGGG
>JBFJYC010000403.1:0-1959 GCA_041622815.1 Spongiibacteraceae bacterium
ATACTGCTGCTTGTACTGGTAACGGCCGGCGCTGCCTATATGCGCAATATGATTCTGACCGGCGGGCTCAACAAAAGCGACCGGCCGGAGATCGACGGTATCGGTGCGGTTGCGCCTACCGCGATGGTAGTGGGAACTACGGGTGGCCGAGCTCAGGAAATCGGCGCGCAAATTCTACGCGATGGCGGCAATGCCATCGACGCGGCGCTGGCCACAGCCATGGCGCAAGTCACACTCGCGGCAGGTTCCTGGGTCAGTTTCGCCGGTATCAACAATATCGTCTACTTCGAAGCCAAAACCGGCAAGGTCTACAACATGAACGCGGCGTTCAATACCGTCGCGGCTGAATCCGAATATGAAGGCGTGCCCGGCCTGAATATTACTGCACTCGCAACTATGGGCCAGAAGGCAACCGAGGGTCATTACAACGGCCGAACCATTCCCGTGCCGGGTTTTATGCGCGGCGTGGAAGCGGCGCATCAGCGCTTTGGCAAGCTATCGTGGGCGCAGGTATTTGCGCCGGTTATCGCGTTGGCAGAGGATGGGTTTGAAGTTGATGCGGGTCTGGCCGGTATCTTCGATTTTCGCAGCAATATTCTGTCGCACGTTCCCGAAACCAAAGCGCACTTCGTGAATGGAGCGGGTGAATTTTACAAAGAGGGTGCGCTGTTCAGGCAGCCGGCGTTGGCCAATACGCTTCGGCAGGTAGTCGAGCACGGCGCCGATTATATGTATACCGGACCCTGGGCAGAGAAGGCCATCGCGGCAATTCAGTCCACCGGTGGACGTATGACTATGGCAGATCTCGCCAACTACCGGGTGCAATGGGAGCAGCCATTGCACACCGTACACAACGGTTACGATGTCTACGCGCATGGTTTGCCAAGTTATGGCGGCGTCAACCTGATTGAAGCGTTGAACCTGATCGAAGTTGCCGATCTGCGCAATACCCTCCATTACAGCCAGTCTCCCGAGTCTTTTTACTGGCTGGCGCAGATAATGCGGCCATCAGACGTATCGCGAGCTACTGTGGGCGACGGTGCAGATATGAATAGCGAACGATTGCTGGAGCGAACCTCCATGGAGCACGCCCGGCGGCTATGGGCACATATGGCAGATCGCGGAGGGTACGAGCCATTGGCGCCCGAGTTGGCACCAAAGCATTCGGATGGCGTGGTAGTGATCGATGGCGACGGCAATATGGTGGCGTTGCTGCATACCATCAATGCCATCGCCTTTGGAGAGAGTGGTTTAGTGGTCGACGGTATTTCGCTGCCAGATGCGTTGACCAATCAACTCGATGTGGCGCGTGTCACTCCGGGTGGTACACGACTGCCCGATCCCGCGGTTCCGGCCGTGGTACTGAAAGATGGCAAGCCCTTTGCTGCGTTTTCTACCATCGGCGCGGGTTTGCATCCTCGTATGGTGAGTGTCATGCACAACATGCTCGATTTCGGTATGACACCGGGCGAGGCGCTCAATCAGCCCGCCTACGGCTTCTCCTTAAATTTTCCCGGCTGGATGGGTAAGTTGTGGGGCAACTATCAAACCGTGACGGCGGGAGATTTTTCACCGGGGTTCGAGCGCGACGTAAAGCGAATGGGGCTGGAAATTGTGTTTAACCGTAGTTACGCCGGCTATGTCGTCGCCGCGATGATCGACCCGGAAACCGGTGAGCGACATGGCGGTACGATTGAGCAGATCGGCGGGCGGCCGGTGGGGTATTAGGCTGTAGGGCGGGTTTCAACCCGCCCCAATAATAATTTGAGGGGCTTATGAACAGAGCACTGACTATTACATTACTGTTGATGCTGTCTGCCAGCGCAGTCGCCGGGAGTGAACAATCGCTGTTGTTGCATTGCGGCAAACTGGTCGATATAGATCAGCGTAAGATTTCTGGACCGGTGTCAATTCTGATTAATGGCGAACGAATCGCTGCTGTTGGCGCTGCCGTGCAGG
>JBFJYC010000404.1:0-1938 GCA_041622815.1 Spongiibacteraceae bacterium
AGTGCCCGCTACGACTTTGTCGGCGGCTCCGGCTCGACACCTGCGCTGACTCAGGACGGTAAACGGCTGATGGTAAGTGACGAACTCGGCAATGTGATCGCCATCAACGCCCACACCATGCAGGAAGACTGGCGCTATAACGTCGGCGATCAAATCGCCGCCTCGGTCGCCGTGTCCAGTGACAACGGCGAGCGCTATGTCGTCACCAAAAGCGATGTCTTCAAACTGATCGACCACGGCGACCGCGGTGAACTGGCGTGGACCGCCAGGCTCGACGCCTACCCCGGCGCCGTGAATTTCAATGCGCTGACACCGACGATTACCGCCAACGGCCTGCTGATATCACAGGGCGCCGGTATCAAAATCGGCAGCGGCCAGTTGATGGCCAAAGTCGGCGTCGGACTGCTGGACCGGGCCACCGGCGAACTGCGCTGGTTTGCCGAGGGGCGCGAAGATTCGATTTCAGTGATGACCATCGGCCCGGACGGCGCGCCCTATACCGCCGGCTCACCGATCCGCCGCATGGCCGCCAAAGGGCTGTATGGCGACCGGATACCTGAAATCATCGGTGGCATCACCCGTTACAAGCCGACGGACCCCGAACTACTCGCCAATGAGGCGATTTGCGCCGCGTACTGGCGGGCGCAGAATGCCGCCGACTACGGACCTTCGCACCCCGCCGCACTGGCCACTGACCGCGAACAAATCCGCAGCTTGGTCGATCAGGCGCTACGCGGCGCCGAAGGCAAGCCCAAAATCAGCCTCGCGGCGTTGAAAAACCGCTTTGCTGCGACCTCGACGGCGGCTATTTCCGCTACGCTGGGCGATCTCTGCAAGACCTAGCGCCACTGTCACATTGAATATTTTTACTATATAATTCATATAGTTATGCATATTTAGCGATTTTTGTCTGAATTTAATATTTCAATAAAACCGGGAACTGGCCCGTTGAAATACGGTCATATGTAGGCTTACGCATACATACCTTGCTTTAGACGGGGCAACGCGTATGATTTTGGCAGCCGATACCGGCGGTTTTATCCGGTAAAATGTTTTGTTAACCCCCTTTTGGAGGCAGTAATGGAAGATAAGCACGTGGCACATATGCACGCCGGCGCGCAGGTCAACGCAATCGAAGTCAATAAAGTGCTTCGCAATACCTATATGTTGCTGGCAATGACGCTGGTCAACAGCGCGGCTTTCGCGGGTATCGCTATGGCAGTCGGTGTCAGCCAGATGGCGGCGCTGGGAATGATGATTGCAGGTTTCATTATGCTGTTCGTGGTTCACAAGACCGCGGATTCCGCTAAGGGACTCATCGCCATTTTCGCCTTTACCGCATTAATGGGTGCTTCACTCGGCCCTATGCTGATGTTCTACCTGTCGCTGGCTAACGGTCCGGCGCTGGTCATGCAGGCACTGGGCGGCACCGCAGTCGTTTTCTTCGGTCTGTCAGCTTACGCCCTCACCACCCGCAAAGACTTTTCCTTTATGGGCGGTTTCCTGATGGTCGGTCTGATTGTTGCGGTTATCGGCTCCATCGCCAATATCTTCTTGCAGATTCCGGCGATGTCACTGGCGATTTCAGCAGCGGTCATCATGATCATGTCCGGCCTGATTCTGTTCGATACCAGCCGCATCATTCACGGCGGTGAAACCAACTATATCCGCGCAACCGTCGGCCTGTACCTGAACATCTACAACCTGTTCGTACACATGCTGAGCATGCTCGGCATTATGGACGACTAAGCCTCAAACGCTCGGCTCAAACCCCGGCTCAAGCCGGGGTTTTTGTTTGCCGCGCACAAACCGTATGAAATTCGCCATTCAGATTCTCGCCGCACCGGTTTCACGCCAAGGCGCAAGCAGCGCACTGCGCTTTACCGAAGCCTGCCTCGCCGCAGGCCACGAGATCACGCGGGTGTTTTTCTATCACGA
>JBFJYC010000405.1:0-1917 GCA_041622815.1 Spongiibacteraceae bacterium
GGGCATCATGCTCGCGTCGGCGATTGGAGCGTATGCCCACCGATACGGCGTCAGTGCCGGTGATCGTGTGGTGCTGGTTGGCAATAATGACAGTGTCATTCATCTCGCCGGCAACCTGCATGATATGGGTGTTGCAGTCTCCGCTGTTATTGATACACGTGCGCAGCGCGGTAGTGATCCTGCGTTGTTGGCGGAGCGGAATATCCGCTACCTTCCCGGGCACTCGGTACAGTCTGTAAAAGGCCGCCGTGCAATCAGCGCGGTGACCTTAGCGCCGCATCTGGGTGAGGGGCGCTTGGGGGCAGCAACCACAACGATCGACTGCGATGCGCTCGGTATGTCCGGTGGTTGGTCGCCGACGGTGCATCTGTGGTCACAGGCCGGCGGTTCGCTGAAATACGACGAAGCGCAGCTGTGTTTGCGGCCCGATGACTGTGCGCAGGCGGTACGCGTGGCCGGATCGGCGAACGGTGTGTTCAGCACCGCAGCGGCGCTACAGGAGGGTGCGGCGCTTGGTCACTGGGCTGCGGGCTCAGCGGTTGAGCTTCCTGAGTCCGTTGTTGAAGAACAGTCAGTGCGCCCGGCGGAGGCCCTTTGGTATACGCGGGATGCACGCAGCGACAAGCAGTGGGTCGACTTTCAATACGATGTAAAAGTCGCCGATCTCGAGCTGGCCCATCGCGAGAATATTCGCTCGGTTGAACACGTCAAGCGCTATACCACCAACGGTATGAGCGTTGATCAGGGCAAGACCAGCAATATCAATGCCCTGGCGGTGATGGCTGAGCTAAGCGGCCGGCCGATTCCCGAAGTGGGCACCACTAAATTCAGGCCGCCGTATCAACCGGTGACCATCGGCGCTTTCGCCGGCCGGCATATCGGTAAACAGTACGCGCCGTCGCTGCGTATGCCCGGCCAGAACTGGCACGTTGAGCACGGCGGGCACTTCGCCGATTTCGGCGGCTGGCAGCGGCCGGAATATTATCCGCAAAAGGATGAAGATGAAGCGGCGGCCATCCGTCGCGAAGCATTGGCAGTGCGCAAGTCTGTTGGCATCTTCGAAGGTTCGCCCTTAGGCAAAATAGAAGTGCGGGGCCCGGATGCAGCGGCGTTTCTGAATCTGGTCTATATCAATAACGCAGCGGCGCTAAAAGTCGGCGCCGCGCGCTACGGTTTGATGTGCAACGAGAATGGTGTCGTCATCGATGACGGTGTGTTTGTGCGCCTGGCCGATGATCATTTTCTGCTGCACACCACCAGCGGCGGTGCCGCGCGTATTTACGGCTGGCTGGAAGAGTGGTTGCAGTGCGAGTGGCTGCATTTCGATGTCTTCGTCACCAACGTCACATCACAGTGGGCAAACGTCACGCTGAGCGGGCCGAATGCCTATAAAGTGCTGGCGAAGTGCGACAGCGATATCGATTTCAGTCCGGCGGCGTTCCGCCATATGCAATTCCGCAGCGGCAAAATTTTTGGCGTGCCGACACGCGTACTCCGGGCCAGTTTTACCGGTGAAGCCTCCTACGAAATTAATGTGCCGGCCCGCTATGGCTATGCCTTGCTGAAAAATCTTGAAGCACTGGGCGCGGAGTTTGATATCACACCCTACGGTGTCGAGTCGCTGATGACACTGCGTGCTGAGAAGGGCTATTTGCATATCGGTGCCGATACCGATGGCACTACTAATCCGATGGATCTCGGTTGGGGCGGTGCGATCGCAAAGAAACCGGGTGATTTTATTGGCCGCAGATCCCTGTCGCGGCCGGTTGATCAAAGCGCGGACAGGCTGCACTTTGTCGGCCTGCAAAGCCTGAATCCCGCAACGCCGTTGCCGCTGGGTGGTCACGTTATTAGTTCCGGGCAACCGGAGTTGCCAGTGGCGAGTGAAGGCTACGTCACGTCAGCGTGTATCAGCCC
>JBFJYC010000406.1:0-1911 GCA_041622815.1 Spongiibacteraceae bacterium
GATTACCTGGCAGCAACAGGTGCCGGCTATGGTGGCCGCGGGTTATCGCACGCTGGTAGTGACCTGCCGTGGCTACGAGTCGTCATCGCAACCGCTGGACGACGATTATTATGTAGCGAGTCTGGCGACAGATGTGCCAGCCTGGCTGGATAGTGCCGGTATCGATGGCGCGCATATTGTCGGGCATGACTGGGGCGCCAATATCGCGTTTGCGGCGGCGGTTTGCACACCGGAACGCTGTCTTAGCCTCACGCTGATGTCGGTACCGCATCCTGCGCGGCTCGCCGCAGCGATGACCCGCAGCCTGCCGCAGCTCTGGCGCAGTCGATATATCGTCGGTTTTCAGTTCGCGGGCGCGGAAGCCAAGATTTACAAAAACAACTTCGCCTATCTGGAGCGTTTGTGGCGCCGTTGGTCTCCTGATTGGGAGATTCCGACAGATATGATGGCCTCAGTAAAGGAACGATTTGCGCTGCGCGGCGTTGTCGCAGCGGCGCTGGCGTATTACCGGCAGGGGACCGATACCAAATCGGAACGCGGTCGGATATCTCGCCAAATCCAGGCTACAAGTGTCAGTGTGCCGACACTGGGCCTGTGCGGAGCCGAAGACGCCTGCATCAGCGCAGATATTTTTCAGGAGTGTATGCAGGCTGCGGATTTTAAAGCCGGGTTAACTGTTGATGTCGTTAGTAACGCAGGGCACTTCCTGCATTTACAGCAGCCGGAACAGATCAATCAACGGCTGCTCACATTTTTTGCCTCCTTTTAAAAATCGACTATCGCTGGTAATCTTCGACGCTTGTGTATACTATAAAGTATATTACTGGTGAGTAAATTCGAGGATTGGTGATGAGAGAAGCTTTGATTGTGTCGACGGCACGCACCGGCATTGGCCGTGCAGTTAAAGGGGCATTTAACGATACGCATCCTATCAAACTCGCTGGTCATGCCATAGCGCATGCCATAGCACGCGCTGGCATTGAGGCGGGTGCTGTCGAAGATGTCATCCTCGGTTCCGGTCATCCTGAAGGGGCCACGGGTTTCAATATTGCGCGTAACGCGGCGATTAAGGCTGGCTGCCCGGTCACAACAGCCGGTGCTACTATCAACCGTTATTGCTCTTCTGGTTTGCAGGCAATCGCGGTGGCGGCGGGACGGGTTGTGAACGAGCATGTACCCGTTATGGTCGCTGGCGGCGTGGAAAGTATTACCCACGTTCAGCTTGGCGGCGCAATGAATATGCACATGGTTGCGGATAAAGATCTGGCGGCAGAGAAGGGCGCGCTCTGGATGTCGATGCTGGAAACCGCAGAAATCGTCGCGGATCGATACGGCATTAGTCGCGATGCGCAGGACGAATATGCGTTCCAGAGTCAGCAGCGCACCGCAGCGGCGCAGGAAGCTGGTAAGTTTGATGATGAGATTGCGCCAATTGAAGTCACCAAAAAGATTTTGAAAAAAGACGAAGAGCCCACGTATGAAACGCTGCTTTTTGATCGTGATGAAAGCAATCGTCCGGAAACGACACTGGCAGGTTTGCAATCATTGGAGCCGGTATTTTCCGGTGGTTCACAGATTCAGCAGGGCCGCTTTATTACGGCAGGTAATGCCAGTCAACTCTCCGACGGCGCTTCGGCCTGTGTGGTGATGGAAGCGGCAGAGGTGGCCAGGCGCAATATTGAGCCCCTCGGTCGTTTTGTGGGGTTTACTGCTATCGGTTGTGAGCCGGATGAGATGGGAATCGGGCCGGTGTTTGCGGTACCCAAACTTCTCGAACGTCACGGTTTAAAAGTAACGGATATCGGCTTGTGGGAGCTGATAAAGCATCTTAAACAATGGTTGGTAAACCTTGGTCGTGCCACTGCTAGCCGAAAACGCGAATCTGTAGCAGCCTTGCGCTCAGTTATTTTA
>JBFJYC010000407.1:0-1880 GCA_041622815.1 Spongiibacteraceae bacterium
ACCGAATTGAGGGCACCGTGGCCCCCGGATTCGAATCAGTCCGGCAGTTGTACGAGCACAATATGCGTACCTGGACAGAGGAACACACCCAGCTGTGTGTTTACCATCAAGGTCAAAAAGTTGTGGATCTGTGGGCATCGGTGACACCGGACGGTGAATTTAGCGCCGATTCGCTGGTGAATGTGTTCAGCAGCGGCAAAAGTCTGGAGGCCATTGCAATGGCATCACTCGTCGGCAGGGGCTTGCTGGACTATGACGCAAAAATCGCCGACTACTGGCCGGAATTTGCCAACAACGGTAAAGGCGATATCACCGTTGCTGACCTGATGCGACACGAGGCCGGACTGCCCACGCTGAACACGTCCATCGAGCTGGAAGATTTATTCACCGACAGCATCAAACAAAACAAGGTCGGCCGGATCATTGAAGCGCATGCACCAAAGTTTGTCGGCAACGACAGCGAAAAACGCGCATACCACGCCGTGACCCGGGGCTGGATTGCCAATGAACTTTTCCGGCGGGTAGAACCGACCGGCAGGACCATCGGTGAATTCCTGCGCGAAGAGATCAGCGCTCCGTTAGCGGCAGATGTGGCCATCGGTGTGAAGAAAGAAGAGTTGAATCGTATCCAGAAAATATCGCCGTTGAGTATTTTTATGCATTTTCTGGAAAGTATGAAACCTAAATTCTTGGGGCGCGGTGTTTTTCATAACTTTTTCCAGCTGGTCGCAAGAATTGCACGCATGGTGCCGGGTATACGCAAATCCGGCGCCGCCAGCGCGCCGCTGCCCTTTAAGGGCATGAAGGACATCGCCTTTTTCAATGAGCCGAAACTGGCGATGGGAGAAACCCCCTCGGCAAATGCGACCTGCTCTGCACGCGGCCTCGCCAAACTCGCCGCGGCGATGTCCGCAGGCGGGACATTTGCGGGCACCGAGATTCTGAACGAAGCCGGATGGGGGGCAATGCACGACAAACCGGTCGATGCCGAGATGAGTGGCCTCTTTCCGTCCCGATTTACCCAGGGCGGCGTCGCGCAATTCACGGCATGCAATCAAAACAGCAGCAAGCTTGAACGCGAATTCAACGAGGGACGCGAAGGATTTTACGGATGGATGGGACTCGGCGGTTCAATCTTTCAGTGGCATCCGCAGCACGACATTGGCTTCGCCTTCGTGCCGACGTCCCTGCATGTACTCGATATTCTTAACGAACGCGGTAAAACCTACCAGGCCGAAGTGCTGCGCTGCATTGCCAATAAAGCGCAAACCGCGTGACCGCGCTCTATCTGCAATACGAATACTGGATTGCCTTCAGCCAGCTGCTGTTGGCAATGTTCGGTATGGGCGCCACTCTGCGCATCGCGGACTTTGTGAGTATCGCCAAAGCGCCGCGCTCTTTCGCTATCGGTATCGGCCTGCAATTACTGATGGTGCCGCTGATTGCAGCGTCAGTACTGATGATCTTCAATCTACACCCCGGTGTTGCGGTTGGCATCGCAATACTCGCTGCGATTCCGGGTGGCACAACCTCCAATATTTATACCCACTTTGCCAGGGGCAATATTGCGCTGTCGATTGCGATCACGGCAGCGACTACCGTGGCATGCCTGGTCACAGTCCCGGTTATATTAAAGCTGCTGATCACCGACTATGTGCCGGCAGATTTCCAGTTACCGGCGGGTCGTATCGCCACTGAAATTTTCTTTTCCATTCTGGCGCCGCTGGCGCTTGGCATGCTGGTACTGAGATTGATACCAGCATCAGCAGCTCAGATTTCAAAGTGGTCAATACGCAGCAGCTTGTTTCTGATCGTGATTATCATCCTCGGCGCATCAACCTCCGGCAGACTGGATTGGGCCGCATTCGGGCTTATTAACG
>JBFJYC010000408.1:0-1822 GCA_041622815.1 Spongiibacteraceae bacterium
ATGGCGCGCGGGCTAATTGTGCTCGACCATAGGAGATTCCGTCGACATACATGCCCACCGACTGCTCGAAACCCTGATTCTCACCGGAGCCGATACCGCGGATAAAGATATCGGTGCCGATACCCGATTCGGACATGGTGAAGTTGGGGACGTAGGCCTGAAGGTCTTCAATACGACCGATACCCGCCTCCATCATTTTCTCGCCGCTCATCGCGCTGACCGATACCGGAACATCCTGCAGGCTCTGCGCCCGCACCTGTGCGGTAACGATCACCTCTTCCAGCACAGCGGCAGACACGGGCATGGCGGCGACAAGTGAAACTATGAATCCTGCGAATAGAGAAAGCTGCTGACGGGGTGGCACGTAAATCGGCATGGACGCTCCGGATTATTAAATTATCAGCGGCGAATCATAACCTGATTTTAAAGCAACTGCGCTACCTGAGCTGATCAACCATCACTGCCGCGCCAACGCGCCGATAGCCATGCGCGGCCGCGGCGAATCCACTCCAATACTTCGGGCCCGAGAATTGCCAGACCCGCATACCAGGTAATCTGTGAAAACAGATAGAATCCGCCCGCTAAAGCGATCTTTTCCGATGTTGCTATAGCCAGAAACGGTACTACCGGCACGCAAACGTACGAGATCCACGACAGTGCGAATATGGTATAGCCGCTGAGTTTGCGCATCTGTTGAGTGCCGGTTCAGGAATCTTCGAAGATCAAATACAGCCGACACCGTAATATGACAATGGCCGGCTAAGCAACGGCTTTACAGCAGTGCGACTGTTATCCTGTGCAAAGCACCATAAAAAGATTTGATAGGTAGCCCGAATGTCCCGATTGACCAAAATAGCGGCAGGAATTGCCATCGTCGCTCTGCTTGCGTGGTCGCTGCCACCACTACTCAAACCCGGCTACCAACGCGAACTGGAGTCGGGCTATGACGGTTTTCTGGACGGGCTGGAACGTGCAGAAAGCAATCTGACCAGCCTGTTAGCGCTGGCACCGCCACGCAACGAGCGCGACCTCAGCGACGGTTACCGCTATCTGCTGGGCCATGTAGTGCGCGTGGTGCAGAGCGAACTCAGCCGCGACCCGCTGAACCCGAAGTTTGAACGCGCCGTCACCGAGCTCAGTAAGTGGACCGGTGATAATCCTGACAATCTTTACCTTATCGCTGCCATCGATGGCAGTGAAAGCTATCGCCTCAGTGGCCGCGTGCCATGGGCGAGCGCAGCAGATGTCAGACGACTCGCTGATATTCCCCAGGCCCCCGGGCTGGTCCTGTTTCAAACCGTGACTGATCTCATCGGCGATACCGGTTCCCTGCAGGAACTGACCGACTGCAGAAACCAGACTTTCGCGGATTTGAATAGTTTCGACATGAAGGTCGCCGGTGACGGTAGCTTTGAAATCCTGCTGGCGCCGGACAAACCGCATGGCTATACGGGCAACTGGCTGGACACCGATGCCGAATTGCGCTGTACCCATCGTGACGGCACTGTCACAAGCGAACGTAAAACCGCCGGCTACATCACCATCCGCGAGATTTTTATTGACTGGAATGAAGAGTGGCCGCTGGAGCTCGATATCGTGCGCATCGGCAATGAGGGTCATCAAACACCCGCTGTCAGTGCGCAGCAGCGCGCGCATCAGATGCAGGTGATAGGTGACAAGATCGCGAATCAGATTGAATTCTGGAACGGCGTTATGCGTATGGGTCTGGAAGCACACGGCGATTTTAACTTTGACGGCGAGCGCAAACTGCCTGACAACGCGGTCAACCGGCCGGCGCCGCCGTTTCTGGCCGGCGGTACCG
>JBFJYC010000409.1:0-1803 GCA_041622815.1 Spongiibacteraceae bacterium
ACGGGGCGAGAGGTGGAGATGGAAACCGCCCGGCTCCACGCGTTCCTCGCTCGCGCCCGCGAGATCTGCCGGCTCCCGTTCGCGGTCCAGCGGTGGTAATTCAGCGCTTGCTGCCCACAGGTCGCGGCCTTCGCGGGGCAGCTCGTCAATATTTTCTGCCGCCTGCTTGAAACGTTCGTACTCCTGCAGTCGCCGGATCAGATCGGCGCGGGGGTCTTCACCCTCTTCCTCGGCCTCGGCCGAGCGCGGTAACAGCATGCGCGACTTGATTTCCGCCAGCATCGCCGCCATCAGCAAATACTCGGCGGCGAGCTCGAACTGCATGGCGTTCATCAACTCAACATAGGCGATGTACTGAGCGGTAATATTGGAGACGTTGATCTCGAGAATATCGATATTCTGCCGTTTGATCAGGTACAACAATAAATCGAGCGGTCCTTCAAAAGCCTCCAGAAAAACTTCCAGTGCCTCGGGCGGAATATACAAATCTTTTGGCAGCTCGGTGACCGCTTTGCCGCCCACCAGCGCAAAGGGAAATTCGGCCTGGGAGGGCAGATTGTTGCGCAGTGCTGCAAGCCGGGACTCAACCCGCATTTCGGCGCGGGCATGTTCCGCCGCTGCCGCAAACGCCGGTTCGGTGTCCTCATCGGATGGCTGCCCGTTAACCACGGCATCCGCCCCGCCGACGCCGTCTTGCTCTGAAGCGGCATCGGCAGCCGCCGGCGCCTGTTCCGCTTCAGCTTCAGCAGAGGCTGCTTCGGGTTCGGCTACGGTTTCTAAATCGGTCATTAAGGCGCTTTATAGAAGTGGCGGGAGGTGCAAAAAAGATGCGCGCAAGTATACGCGTTGCGATGGGGTGCGGGTAGGTGTTTGCCGGGAATATTAGTCCCCCATAATGGCGCCCACATCCCCCTGCCCCGCCCGCACCAGCTGGGGCGCACCGTCAGCAAGGTCAATGATGGTGGTGGCTTCAAGTCCGCAAAAGCCGCCGTTGATGATCACATCGACGCGCTTGCCGAGGCGGCTCCGGATTTCCTCGGGATCGGTGGCCACTTCCTCGGCATCCGCGTAAATCAGGGTGACACTCATTAACGGCTCGCCCAGCGCCTCCAGTAGGGCCAGCGAAATCGCATTATCCGGCACCCGCAGGCCGATGGTTTTCCGCTTCGGGTGCATTAAGCGGCGCGGCACCTCGGAGGTCGCCTTCAGAATCCAGGTATACGGACCCGGCGTATGGGCCTTGAGCAGGCGGAATGCGCTGTTGTCGACATTGGCATAGGTGCCCAGCTCCGACAGGTCCCGGCACATCAATGTGAAATTATGGTGCTTATCTAACTGACGGATACTCCGCACCCGCTCCAGTGCATCTTTGTCACCGAGATGGCAGCCGAGCGCGTAACCGGAATCGGTGGGATACACCGCCACGCCGCCGCGCCGGATAATATCCGCCGCCTGTCCGATAAGCCGCGCCTGCGGATTGTCCGGGTGAATATGAAAAAACTGGCTCATTGTGCTGCTACCCAACGCGACCAAACCGGCTCGCAGCCGCCGGTGTGCTCAATGCTCCGTCCCAGCTTCGCCCAGCCGTCGGGGTGATGAAAGTCACTGCCAACAGAAGCCTGCAAGCCGTTGTCGCGGGCCAGCCGGGCGACAACGCTGATCGCATCGGGCGTACTCGCACCACTGCAAACTTCGATAGCGCCGCCACCGGCGGCCGCAAACTCGGCAACCAGACGCCGCCGCTTGCCGGCCGATAATTTGTAATGCATCGGGTGCGCTAACACCGCGACACCACCGGCACCG
>JBFJYC010000410.1:0-1803 GCA_041622815.1 Spongiibacteraceae bacterium
CGCGACAACGCGCTGGATGCGGCAATGAAGCTGTTCTGGGCGCAGGGCTATGCGGCAACCTCGCTGCCGCAGTTGCTGGCGGCGATGGCTATCGGTCGCGGCAGTTTTTATGCGGCGTTCGAGAGTAAGCAGGCAGTCTTTTCCGAGTGTCTGCAGCGCTTTGCTGATCGCACCCTGGATATCGTTGTCAGCGCCCGTACAGCTGCAGCGCCGCTGGCAGCGGTGCGCCGGTTTTTTCATCACACCTTATTCGAGGTCCCGCCGCAGCGCGTCGGCCGCGGCTGCATGATGGTGAATACCATTTTAGAGCTCGCGGAAACCGAGCCGGTACTGGCGCGGCGGGCGGCGCGCGGTCTCGATCGTATCGAGGCGGAATTCGCAGCCTGCTTCGCCGCGGCACAGGCTGCCGGCGATTACCCGACAGAGCGCGATCCGAGGGAGCTGGCTGCCGTCATCATGCTGCTGAATCAGGGGCTGCGCGTCGCTTCCCGTAAAGAAGTCACGCCAGAGCAGTTGGGTAGGACGCTGGATACCGCTATGGCAATGCTCGGTCTTGCCGCTTGAGACTAACCGATAATCAAACCCACAGGACTGCACTATGATTTCAGCTGAAATGCCATTTACCAAGCAGTTTGCCGACGTCGACGGCAAAAAAATCGCCTATATCGATGAGGGCGCCGGCGAGCCGATTGTGCTGTTGCACGGTAACCCGACATCGTCGTACCTGTGGCGCAATGTCGTGCCCGAGCTGACCGGCAGCGGCCGGGTGATTGTGCCGGACTTAATTGGGCAGGGGGATTCCGAGAAGCTGCCGGCGAGCGCAGGTGCTGACCGTTATAGTTTTGAAGTGGCTTACAACTACTTAAGTGGCTTGCTCGAAACACTGGGTATTAACGAAAACGTGACACTGGTAATTCACGACTGGGGCAGCGGGCTCGGCTTTCATTGGGCAGCGAATCATCCCGATGCGGTGCGCGGCATCGCCTATATGGAGGGTATTGTCATGCCGGTGACCTGGGATGACTGGCCGGAGGGGGCGCGCGGAATATTCAAAGGTTTCCGCTCAGAAAAAGGCGAGGATCTGATTCTGAACCGGAATATGTTTATTGAAGGCGTACTGCCCAGTTCGGTAATGCGCGGGCTGGGCGAGGCGGAAATGGCGCACTACCGCGCAGCGTTTTCAACGCCGGATGACCGGCAACCGACACTGAATTGGCCGCGGCAGATTCCTATCGATGGTGAGCCCGCGCATATGGTTGCGCTGGTTAACAGCTATGGCGCATTTATGTCACAGGCACAGTTCCCGAAGCTGTTTATCAACGCCGATCCTGGCTCGATTCTGGTCGGCCGCCAGCGTGAATTCTGTCGCAGTTGGCCGAATCAGACCGAAGTTACGGTTAAGGGCACGCATTTTATTCAGGAAGATTCGCCGGTTGAAATCGGCCAGGCTGTCGCCGGCTGGATGAAATCGATCTGACGTGCGGCGCAGGCGCGTGACTAACAATTTTTGGATGCAGTAAGTTTTTAAATCACAAAAGGAAATACCTATGTCAGATGTCCCCGTTTACGTTATCGCCAATTTTCAGGTCAACGACAAAGAGGAATACCGCAAATACGAGAAAGGCTTTTTCCCGATCCTGAAGAAGCATGGCGGGACTTTTTATACCTACGATGACAACACAATAACCTTTGAGGGAGCTGCACCGCGCAGCGGCCGGATGGTTGTTTTTGGCTTCCCTTCAGAGCAGGTTGCGACAGCTTGGTACAACGATCCCGAGTATCAGGCGATTTCCGAGCACCGGC
>JBFJYC010000411.1:0-1780 GCA_041622815.1 Spongiibacteraceae bacterium
ATACATCAGCCCCCAGGCTTTATTGGGGTTGTGCGGTATGGTCAGAAAATCGCAGCCGGCGCCGCAGTCAGCTTCCAGGGTTTTCCAAAGCTCGATGGCGTTGGGCACATCCATGCTGGATGTCGCCCGCTTGGGCACGGTGCTCGAGCGGAATATGACGTTGCGATGATGTTTGCCCTGGTCGGGTAGTGACGGTGAAAATTCGTAGGCGACAAAGGTGGTTAATATGCCCGGCTCATAAAATCGGTCGGCCAGTTCGATATAGCGCGCCCAGTCTTTGTTGGCATTGTCGTAGCAACGCTCCGGTGTACCGTCACCGAGCTTACAGGTGGGAAACGAGCCCGATGTCAGCGCTTGACGGGTGGTTTGCTGGTACACGCCAGCCGGTTTACTGGTGTCGCCCAACTCCGCAGTGCCGCGAACAGCGCCGACAAAAATCTGGAAAATTGCGGCATTGGGCTGATTGAACAGCCAACAGAGGCCGCGATCCATCAAGGAAAGGCCGGGATCATTGCAGTGGGTGCGGGTACCAAAGCCCTCGGCGTGATCGGTGACGGCGACGAAATCCAGGGGCCGGCTCAGTTGCATCATCTCACCGCCGGCGTTGGTCAGCGGCTCGCCCTTGGCAAAGCGATAGGCCTCCTCGATGCCAAAGGTGTTGCCGAACAAGGTGGCATCGAAACTTTCCGCGGTATGCACATGCAGCTCACCCCAGTACAAATTCTTGCCAGAATCCTGTATCAGGGTTTCGCCAGCTTGCGCGTTGGCCGGCAGTGAATCCGGGCGGGTGATCTTGCTATCGTCCTGCAGCGCCGCGTCGCGGGGTGCGGTTTTCGGACCAAACTTGTCGGCACCTTCCTGGAAAGGGCCGATAAACTTGAACCAGACGAAGCCGAAGCCCACCAGCATCAATATCAGAACCACGATCGCTGTTTTTTTAATCATGTTTGGAATCCTGTCATGGCTGTCTGTGAGTCGCTAGTAGCGAATTCGGTAAACAACGGCTTCTGGCATTGGATGGAATGTTAGGCTGATGCCATCCGCCACAGAGAATCATATTCGGACAAGGTGCATTGGCTGAATATGATTCGTCGATGCCTCAGCATTTGAGCTAATGTTTGGTTTTTACTGTTTTAGTGAGTTTGCGAACCAGAGAGGATTAGTCGGTGATGATGTCGAGATTCAGCTGTTTATTGCTTATTACCTGTTTAGCGTCTCCGGCTATTGGTGAAGGTATTGCCGGTTTCTGGAAGAACGCAGAGCACCCCGTGTGGATCGAGATTTTGCCTGAAGAGGGCATCGGCACGGCGGTGCGCAACGACAAGTTTCCCGAGCGCGCCGGCCGCCAAATATTGAAAGAGGTCGTGCCCGATAAGTCCAGGCCAAACCTGTGGCACGCACAGGTCTATATCGAAACAATGGAGAAGTACCTCAAAGCGGAGATTTCGCTACCTGCAGAAAATCGCATGCTGCTCGAAGGCAAGGTCGGTTTTTTCAGCCGCTCAAGCGAATGGCTGCGCGTGGATGCAGTGCCTCTATAAATTCTGCGGTTGGCGCAGCACAATAGTGCTTTATTGGAAAAAATCCGGGAGAAAGCTATGGCTGCGGTAAATAGTGAAGAGCTGGAAATGTTTCGTGACATGGTTGTGCGTTTCCTGCAGCAGGAAGTAGTCCCTGTTTATGATGACTGGGAAAGCGCGCATCTGATGCCAAAGGCGTTCTGGCGCACTATGGGTGAAGCCGGACTGTTACTCGTCGACATGCCGGAGCAGTACGGTAC
>JBFJYC010000412.1:0-1732 GCA_041622815.1 Spongiibacteraceae bacterium
CGAGCCGGGTATGACCCGGGAGCGCGAATTGTTTCTGGGCTTTTCCGAGCGCTGGCGCAACCTGCCGAAACCCACCATCGCCCAGGTGCAGGGCAAATGCATCTCCGGCGGCCTGTTGCTGGCCTGGCCCTGTGATCTGATTATCGCCAGCGATGATGCGCAATTTAAGGACAACACGCTGGAAATGGGCATCTCCGGAGTCGAGTACTTCGCCCACCCCGATGAAATGGGTCACCGCAAGGCCAAGGAGATGCTGTTCACCGCGGACTGGGTCAGCGCCGAGGAAGCGCGGCAGGTCGGTATGGTGAACCGGGTGGTGCCCCGCGCCGATCTCGCCGAGGCAACCCTGGCGCTGGCGCGGCGTATCGCCGACAAGCCGATGTTTGCGCTCAAATTGGCGAAGGAAGCGGTCAATACCATCGAGGACGCCAAGGGTCGGGGTGCGGGCATGCTCAATGCCTTCAACCTGCACCAGTTGGCGCACAGTCAGAATAGTCTGGTCCACGGCATGCCGGTTGATCCCGCCTACCTGAAGAAGACTTTCGGCGACGCCGGCGGTAAGCCCGGCGATAAGGCGGACAAATGAAGCTGCACGACTACGTCGCCTGGTATGCGCGCTGCGACGGCGAGCGCCTGTGTGCGATTCAAAACGACCGCGAATTCAGCTTTGCCGATTTAGAGCGCTGCAGCGCGCAGCTCGCCCATGCCCTCAATGCCCGCGGTATCAGCGCCGGGCAACGCATCGGCCTGCTATCCCGCAACAGTATCGAAATGGTGATTACCTATGTCGCCTGCAGCCGTAGCGGCATCGTACCGGTGCCGGTCAACTGGCGTCTGACCAGTCACGAAGTGGGCGGCATTCTCGACGATGCCGGCGCCAAATTACTGCTGACACAGTCCGATTTCGCGGGACAGCTGAGCGCGGGCGGATTGGCGGCGGATATTCTCGATCTCGGTCCGGAAGGCGATGTGGTTTACGCACCGCTGTATAACAGACTGGCGGAATTTCCCGGCGAATATAACGCGGTAGAGCAGAGCGACGATGCTGTGCTTTACCAAATGTATACCAGTGGTACTACCGGGTTTCCCAAGGGCGCGCTGCTCAGCCACGCCGGTGTCAATGCCAATGCACAGCAGAATATGACGCTGCTGAATCATTGCTTCGGCAAGGGTAAGCGCTGCCTGTTGGTGATGCCGATGTTCCATGCCGGCGCCGCGTCCACGGTGATAGGTTGTATTAACTCGGGCACCACCATGGTGATCCACGCGGCTTTTGAGCCGCGGGCCTTTATCGATTCGGTCCACAGCCAGGGCGTGACCATTATCAATAGCGTGCCGGCGATGCTGCAGGCGATCCTGCAGCTGCCCGGTATCCGGGAGCAAAAATTTCCGCAGCTGCAGGCGATCATCTACGGCGCCTCACCGATCGCCGCCGACACCCTGAAGGCTGCGATCGAAGTGTTTCAGTGCGAGTTCTTTCAGGGCTATGGCCAGACCGAGAGTTCGGCGGTGATTTCATTTCTCGATCATGCCGATCACCTTAAAGCTTTGAGTGGCCGCGAGGAATTGCTGCTGTCTGCGGGGCGGGCGGTGGTGGGCACGCAATTGAAAGTAGTCGATGCCGACGGACGGACATTGCCGCCGGGGCAGACCGGCGAGATTCTGGCGCGGGGTCCCCAGTTGATGCTGGGCTATTGGCAGCGCGAGAAGGCGACCGCGGCGACGCTGGCCG
>JBFJYC010000413.1:0-1658 GCA_041622815.1 Spongiibacteraceae bacterium
CTGCGCGAAGACCACGCCACGCTCGGTACCCGCGGAACACTCGATGATATGACCATCGATTACTCGGTCGAGTTCTCAGTCGACGTTGCAACCGGGCTGCCGGTTTTCACCCGTTACAGCGGTCGCGCACCGGATGTGCCGGTTGGTGTATTTCCCTTCGAATCACTCAGTCCGCTTTGGGATGCTAATAAAGTACTCGCCGGCATTGCTGACGATGCCAGCATTACCACTCAGCGTATTTACGATGCGGAAAGTCCTGTAGACGCAGCAACCGGGCGCTATATTTTTACCTGGATTGACCGCGACAATGACGGCATTGTCGAAGATACCGAAACGCCAGCAAGCGATGAAGTCGTGGATTTTATTGCTGCTAATTTCCCCGCGGGCGCGACCGGTGCAGACGAGCATAACTTCAGATTGCTTGGTATTAGCGATGACTCACTGGCGGCGGATATCGTCAATTTTATTCGCGGCAAAGAGATTACCGGCATGCGTTCCCGTGCCATCGATATCGACTTGGCGGCGCCGACAGCGAATGAAGTATGGCGTCTTGGCGACATCGTTAATTCGGAACTGATTGTGGTCGGCGCACCAGAGCAGGTCTACGACCTGCGCTACGGCGACCGGACGTATAGAAGGTTCCGGCAGGTTTACCAGAATCGCCGGCAGATGATTTATGTCGGTGGCAATGATGGCTTGCTGCATGCTTTCAACGGCGGCCGTGCGGATATTGTGAATAATAAATTCGATGCCGACGGCCATACGCTGGGGGCGGAAATGTGGGCCTACGCGCCGGCTAATCTGTTGCCGCACCTGCGCTGGCTGACCGAAGTGGCCTATCCTCATGTGTTCTATGTGGACGGCGCGATTCGGGCCTTTGATGTGAATATTTTCCCGCCCAGTGTTGATACCAACGGCGATGGTGTGATCGACGGTGACTATCCGGGCGGTTGGGGCACGATTCTGGTTGCGGGAATGCGCCTGGGAGGTGCCGATATCGATGTCGATACCGATGGCGTTGGCGGGGCTGATAAAACTATGCGCTCGGCCTACGTCATTCTTGATATCACCAACCCGGAAAACCCGCCGAAGTTAATTGCTGAGATTTCCGATCCGAATCTGAACTTCACTACCGGAGCACCCGCGCTGGTTAAGCGCCGCGTGGCGGCGACCGGCGGATTCACGGCGCCCAGTAGCAACGAATGGATGTTGGTATTCGGCTCCGGGCCCGATAGCGCCGCACAGAGTCTGGCGACACAAAGCAGTCGGCTGTTTGCCTACGACCTGGTAGCCAAGCAATTAATCACCCTTAATTCCGGTTTAAGCAGCGGTGTTGCGGAAAGCAACTCCTTCATCGGTGATATCACCGCGGTCGATTGGGACGATGACTTTGTCGACGATACACTTTATTTCGGTACCATTGGCGGCTCCGTGACAGTGCCCACTGGCGTGCTAAAACGCGCGGTTTTGGATGAAGCGGCGACCAATGCCGGATTGGCTTCCACGGCTACCGCATCGACAATGATTAACGTCGGTAAGCCTGTGGTGCCGGCTCCGGTGACCTTTGTTGAAACTATTTTTGCTGATCGCTGGGTATTGTTCGGCACCGGTCGTGGTTTTGTCGGCAGCGATTTTGTGACCACAGCGCAGCAGGCCTA
>JBFJYC010000414.1:0-1632 GCA_041622815.1 Spongiibacteraceae bacterium
ACAGGCGTTTCATCGCATGCTGCTGGGCACCGCTGAAGAGGTAGCGGCGCTGAAAGAGCAGGGCAGGTCGCTGGCGCAGGCGCAGGAGCATGGCCTCAGCGCGCAGTGGTCTGCCTGGACCAAAGGCTTTTTATCTGAGCAGGTGTGGATCGCGCTGGTATATCAAAGCCTGTAGCCCGCGGCTGCCGGCCTAACCGGCTAAGCGCCCGAGCTGTCGCAGCAGCACCGACAGGCTCAGATAATCGCTGGCATCGGAGGTCTGCAGCTCCAGCACCAGATTGCTCAGATAGGTAATCGCTTCCGTATTGGCCGCTTTCCAGTCGCTGATTGAGTGCTCCGGCGATGCCTTATTTTTGCATAGCGGTAGTACCTTGCGGGTCAGTTCCGCATGCCGCTCGTAGAGATCGCCCCGCAGCGCGTTGCGGGCGAGGGCCTGCCAGCGGTTTTCAGCCCGCAAACCTTCAATCTGCTGCCTGACCCAGCCTAGGTGCAATTCGTCGCCGAGTATGAAGTAGATGTTGGCGACCTGTTCCGGTGACGCTTTTTGCTGGGCGGCAATCTGGCTCAGATCCGGTACCGCGTTAAAGGCCTTCAGTGACGCCATATAGGTGGCGAGGTCAGCCGGCACACCAGCCCTGCGCCATTCATCGGACTTGGCCAATACCGCCTCGTGATTTTTTCCTTGCAGCAAATTGTTGAGGTTTTTCGCGACCGTCTGTGCCACCGCGCCGAGGGTTTCCACATTGGCTTCGATATTGTCGACCGGTGCGCCGGATTGAATCAGCCACAGCGTGGTGTGCTTAATCAGGTCGCGAATGGCGATTTTCATTTGTAGCTGCATTTGCGCCGGCACTTTATTGTCCAGTGCTTCGATGCGCGACCACAGCGGGCGGATATCAAACGCGTCACGGGCAATGGTATAGGCGCGGGCGATGGTGCCCAGCGACACCCCCAGTTCTTCGCAGGTGCGGTGGGCGAATGCCGCGCCCATGCGGTTAATCAGGCTGTTGGTGATACAGGTGCTGATAATTTCCCGGCGCAGGCGATGTTGCCGGATATCGTCGGCAAAGCGTTTGTGCAGCTGCTCGGGAAAGTAGAGCAGTAGCTCGCGGCTCAGATACGGATCCTCGGGCACGTCGGATTCGAGTAATTCCTGATACAGATCCAGTTTGGTGTAGCACAGCAGAACTGATATCTCGGCGCGGGTCAGCCCCTCGGCGCTGGCCTGGCGGCGCTCCAATTCTTTTTCCTCGGGTATAAACTCGAGTTTACGATCCAGACCGCAATCGCGCTCCAGTATCCGGATCAGCTCCTGCAGTTCGCCGATGCGTTCTGCCGCATTTAAGGCCATGGAGCTGATCGCTTCCGACTGTACATAGTTGTTGCGCAGTACGCCGCTTTTGACGGCGCTGGTCATCTCTTTCAGCAGCTTGTTGCGTTGCTGAAAGCTCAGGCGGCCTTTTTGCAGCACGATCGGGTTCAGCAGTATTTTGATATTGACCTCGCGGTCAGAGGAATCCACGCCGCCGGAGTTGTCGATAAAGTCCGTGTTGCAGAGGCCGCCGCGCAGCCCGAATTCGACCCGGCCAAGCTGGGTCATGCCGAGGTTGCCGCCTTCACCAATCACTTTGC
>JBFJYC010000415.1:0-1625 GCA_041622815.1 Spongiibacteraceae bacterium
GCCTGATTTTGTTCAACAAACCCTTTCACTGTCTGAGTCAATTCAGAGAAAGCGACGACCGCACTACTTTGGCCCGCTTTTTTGACGACCCCGAGCTGCGGCTGGCCGGTCGCCTCGATTATGATTCCGAAGGCCTGCTACTGCTCAGCGACGACGGCCAGCTGGCACACCGCATCACCAGTCCCGGCTTCAGATTGCCGAAAACCTACTGGGTACAGGTAGAGGGCGCGCCGGACCGGGCCGCCACCCAAAAACTTTGCGCCGGTGTGGTGTTAAACGACGGCCCGGCTGCAGCGCTGGACGCCGCACCGATGCCGGCCCCGGACGGGCTCTGGCCCAGAGATCCGCCGGTGCGAAGGCGTGCCGCGATACCCGACCATTGGCTCGCGATCACCATTACCGAAGGCCGCAACCGGCAGATCCGCCGGATGACCGCCGCAGTCGGTCTGCCCACCCTGCGCCTGATCCGTGTACAGGTCGGCGACTGGACACTGGCGGGGCTGCGGCCCGGTGAACACCGCGAAGTCACCGTGCACGCCCCGGCACCGGAACGACCGCGCCGCCGGCAGCGACCACGACACGGCGGCCGGCGATGAGCGCGTGGCACGCACATGTTACCGTCGCCGCTATTGTCGAGCGCGACGGCCGTTTTCTGATGGTGGAAGAGCTAATTGACGGCAAGGCGATGATTAATCAGCCCGCAGGCCATCTCGAAGCCGGCGAAACAATTATTGACGCAACCATCCGCGAAACACTGGAAGAAACCGGCTGGGATATCAAACCCACCGCGCTTGTCGGCCTGCAATTATTTAAGGCGGCAAATGGTATTACCTACTACCGCAATACGCTGGCGGCGGAGCCACTGACAGAAAGACACAATCACAGGCTGGACGAAGGCATTATCGCGCCCCGCTGGATGACACCGGAACAATTGCAAAAATGCCCCAATTTGCGCAGCCCGATGGTATTGATGACGCTGCGTCAGTACCTGAGCGGACAACGATATCCTTTGTCGATTTTTTATTGATGCCCGCGCAGGCTAAAATACGCCCATGAAAAAAGTCATAGTCGGCATGTCCGGTGGTGTCGACTCCTCGGTCGCAGCACTTCTTCTCCAGCAACAGGGCTGGCAGGTGGAAGGCCTGTTTATGAAGAACTGGGAGGAAGACGACGGCACCGAATACTGTACCGCCAAAGAAGATCTCGCCGATGCGCAGGCGGTTGCCGATCATATCGGCATTAAACTCCATGCCGCCAATTTTGCCGCTGAGTACTGGGACAATGTGTTCGAACATTTCTTGCAGGAGTACCGCGCCGGGCGCACACCCAACCCCGACATACTCTGCAACCGGGAAATCAAATTTAAAGCCTTCCTCGAATATGCCCTGTCACTCGGCGCCGACCGCATCGCTACCGGTCACTATGCGCGGCTGCGACATCGCGATAGCGGTACCGAATTGCTGAAGGGACTGGATCCGGCCAAAGACCAGAGCTACTTCCTGCATGAAGTCAGCGGCACACAATTCGCGAAGACTTTGTTTCCGCTCGGCGAACTACCCAAAACGGAGGTCCGCAACATCGCCGCGCAGGCCGGTCTGCCGACTCATGCAAAAAAAGACAGCACC
>JBFJYC010000416.1:0-1620 GCA_041622815.1 Spongiibacteraceae bacterium
GCGTCATTGGCGCGATCGCCGACATCTTCGGCGGTTTCACTCTCGGCCTTGACATAGGTGCCGATGCCGCCGTTCCAGAACAGGTCGACCGGCGCTTTCAATATGGCGTTGATCAGCTCATCCGGGGTGTAACTGCGCGCTTCCAGATCGAGTGCTTTGCAGGCCTGCGCCGACGGTTTGATGGATTTAGCACTGCGCTCATAGAGGCCGCCGCCGCGCGAGATCAGTTCCTGACTGTAGTCGGACCAGCTCGAGCCTTTGAGCTTAAACAAACGCTGGCGCTCTTTAAACGAGATCGCCGCATCGGGTTCGGGATCAATAAAAATATGCATATGGTTGAATGCCGCGAGCAGGCGGATGCGTTTCGACAGCAGCATACCGTTGCCGAACACATCGCCGGCCATGTCGCCGACGCCGACCACAGTAAACTCCTCGCGCTGAATATCCTTGCCCAGCTCACGGAAGTGCCGTTTCACGGACTCCCAGGCACCGGAGGCGGTAATCGCCATTTTTTTGTGGTCGTAACCGTTAGAACCACCCGAGGCGAAGGCATCGCCGATCCAGAAGCCGCGTTGCACCGCAATTTCGTTGGCGATGTCGGAGAAGGTTGCGGTGCCTTTATCGGCGGCGACGACGAGATAGGGGTCATCATCATCGCGGCGCACCACCTGCGGCGGCGGGGTCAGTTGGTCATTCACCAGATTGTCCGTGATGCTGAGCATCGCGCCCATAAACAAGCGGTAGCAGGCGATAACCTCCTGCTGCACTTCGGCGCGCGAGCCGCCTACCGGTAATTGCCGGCAGACAAAACCGCCTTTGGCGCCGACCGGCACGATGACCGAGTTCTTAACCATCTGCGCTTTAACCAGACCGAGAATTTCAGTGCGGAAGTCTTCCGGGCGGTCCGACCAGCGCAGACCGCCGCGGGCGACTTTGCCGCCGCGCAGATGCACCGCTTCGAAGCGAGGCGAATGCACCCAGATTTCGTACAACGGTCTGGGCATCGGCGCTTCCGGAATTTCGCGGGTAGCGAGCTTGAAGACATACAAGCCGGGGTTGGTTTCTATCGATTCGTTTTGATAGTAATTGGTGCGCAGCGTGGCTTTGATGACATTGCGGAACCAGCGCAGAATACGGTCCGCATCGAGGCTGACGACATTCTCCAACTCGGCCAGTAATTCCGCATCGGTACTGGCGACGAGCTCGTCGCGGTTGCTGATACCCGGTTTAAAGTTTGCTTCAAACAGTGCGACCAGCAGGCGTGCGATCGCTGCATTGTCAATCAGTGTCTCAGACAAATAAATCTGGCTGAAGCGAATGCCGATTTGTTTCAGGTAGCGGGCATAACTGCGCAACATGCCGGTCTGTTTCCAGCTGAGCTGCGCCGACACCACCAGTTGGTTGTACCAGTCGTCGCTGCAGTGGTCGGTATGAATATGTAAGAAGGCATCTTCAAACAGCGCCGCCACTTCGTTGATGTCGGCGGTCAGAGGGCGCATCGGTTCGGCGCGGAAGTCCTGCACCCAGTAGGTCGGTGCACCTTCCACTTCCACCGGGTACTGGTCATCGGCGAGTAATCTTAGGCCGAGGTTGGCCAGTCGCGGTTGCGCATCTGCCAGC
>JBFJYC010000417.1:0-1589 GCA_041622815.1 Spongiibacteraceae bacterium
GAAAAAATAGCTCATTAGAATGAGCAGCGGTATGAATTGTGACAGGCCAGTGGCAAATGCCGCGCCCGTCAATCCCCAATCCAACTTCGCAATAAAAATGTAGTCGAGCGCGACGTTACCCAGCGCACCGATCGCCAATGCTGCAGCGGCAAGGTCCGGGAATCCGTCCAGACGGACGAAATAGTACAGCCCGGCGAGGAAAAACTGTGCCAGCAAAAACGGCAGAATGATGCGGTAGTACTCACTCATTACCGGAAATAGTTCTTCGCCGGCACCGAGTGCCGTAAAAATCACCTCTTCAAACGCCATCCCCAGTCCGACAACAACCACGCCGTAGGCACCAATCGCCAGAAGTGTCTTACTAAAAATAGCCTAAGCTTTTGCTGAGTCCCCCTCTCCCAAATTCTTGCCGCCACGCACACTACCGCCAATGATCAGCATTAAGGCGACGCCAAATAGCAGTGTTGTCACCGGGAAGATCAGGTTGACGGCTGCGAGTGCCGTGACACCGACATAGTTACCAATAAAAATTCCGTCGACAATCGAAGCTGAGGTTAAGGCGAGCAACCCCAGCAGCGACGGAAACAGATACTTAAAGAATGTCGGGGTTATAGCACCATGCAGCGCGTGATCATCGACTGCGTATTCGCTGGGCAGCCCGGCTTGGTCAGCTTCTGACATGCGTCATCTCATAGTGAATATGGCATTGCGGCAGCGATCAGCGGCAAAGGCAGAACTTGCGCTACTGCAAGCAGGCGTCCATGGCATCAGCAAAGAGCGCAAGACCTTCGTCAATCAGCGCATCGTCGATGGTGAGTGCAGGCAGGAAGCGAATCACATTGCTGTAGTACCCGCAGCTCAGCAGCACTAAACCGCGTTGGTAAGCTTCGGCGACGATGGCTTTGGTCAGCTCGACCGCCGGTTTGGTGACATCGCCGTCCTGAACAAGTTCAATCGCAATCATGGCGCCGCGGTCGCAACGCACCTCGCCGATACTATCGGGATGCTTCGCCTGCAGTGCGCGTAAGCGCTCGCCGAAGCGCGCAGCGATTCGGTTTGCAGCCGCCGTGAGTTGTTCCTGTTCTATGGTTTCAATCACCGCCAGCGCGGCAGCACAGCCAACGGGTGAACCGCCGTAGGTGCCACCCAGACCGCCCGGTAAAGCCGCATCCATAATTTCGGCCTTACCCACTACCGCCGCCAACGGAAAACCGCCGGCCATGCCCTTTGCTGCGGTAATCAAGTCCGGTTCAATTCCCGCATATTCGCTGGCAAAAAACTTTCCGGTTCTGCCAAAGCCTGTCTGAATTTCATCGGCAATCAAGACAATGCCGTGCCTGTCGCAGATGTCACGGAGCGCGCGCATAAACTCATCGGGCGCCGGATAAAATCCGCCCTCGCCCTGCACCGGCTCAACAATGATTGCAGCGACATCTTCCGGAGCAATGTCCACCTTGAACAAGGTCTCGAGCCCCGCGAGTGCCCGCTCAACCGATACACCGTGATATGCCATGGGGAAAGGTGCGTGATAAATCTCACCCGGAAACGGACCAAACAGGTTTTTGTAGGGCGTGATCTTACCGGTCATC
>JBFJYC010000418.1:0-1557 GCA_041622815.1 Spongiibacteraceae bacterium
TCAGAGGAAGAGGCAGCAATTCAGGATGCGGCCCATCGCTTTGCAGAGGAAGTGATGCGGCCTATCGGCAAGGCATTGGATACGTTATCGCCGGAAGAGGTTGTCGCAGAAGGTTCCCCGCTATACAGCTATTTTGAGCAAATCCACGCCAGCGGCATACTTGATTTAGCAGCACTTGCCGAGATGACCGAGGCGCAGAAAGGTCGGATTTTTCCGATCATCTTTGAAGAATTGGGTTGGGGCGATTCCGGCCTGGCCATTGCGACGCTGGCCAGCGCCATTCCGGCTTTCACGGCGTTAGGCACGGGTGATCCGGAAATTATCGAGAAATTCGGGAGTTTGCCCGGATGCTGGTTGGGCACCCAGCCCGATCGCGGCAGCGATGTAGTCGATATGTCCGGGGGCAATGTTTTCCCCGGTGCGAAGCAGGGCAAAGGTAATCTGGTCGCACGAAAAGACGGCGATGATTTCGTTATTAGCGGGCAATCATCGGCATGGGTCAGCTGCGGGCCGATCGCGCAAACCGCCATGGCTTATATCCCCTGCGATCTGGGTGACGGACTGCATACCAAAGAAGGTGCTGTAAATCATATAGCGGCACTCATTCCGCTGGATCTGCCGGGCGTGTCCCGCGGGAAACCTTTGGATAAGCTTGGTCAGCGTCCCTTGCCACAGGGCGAAATATTCTTCGATGATGTGCGCATTCCCGCAAACTACGCGATCTATCAAGGTGAGGCAGCGCTGCATCAATTTGTCGCGACGCTGACCTTTGCCAATATGGAAATGGCCGCAACTTTTACCGGTGTCGGCCGCGCGGCTTACGAACACGCATTGGCCTATGTGCACGAGCGCAAACAGGGTGGTGTACCGATCATCAAGCATCAAAGTGTGCAAACGCGGATGTTTTCGCTATGGCAACGACTCGAAGCCGCGCGTGCGATGACCCAGCGCGTCTTCGATTTCAATTATTCAGCTAACGGCCCGCATCTGCTGGCGTCGGTTACTTCAAAAACTTTTGTTACCGATACCGTGTTTGCGATCACCACCGATGCGCTGAACCTGTTCGGTGGCAATGGTTTGACCAAAGATTATCCGATGGAAAAGCTTCTGCGTGACGCCCGGGCTGCACTCATTGAAGACGGCGAAAATACGGTGCTTTGTTTGCGTGGTATGGACTGGTTAAGCCGCTGGTATCAGAACGAAAGCGGAACCAAGAGCTAAAAATACTGTTTCAAACTAAGGAATAAATCATGAGTAAAAAACCTGTCGTCGTTTATGGCGCGAGCGGTTACACCGGCCGGCTGATCTGTGAATTTCTACGCGAGTATCAATTGCCGTTTATCGCCGCCGGTCGCAACGGCGCGCTGATCGAAGAGTCCATGGCAAAAGTGCCGGGTATCGAAACCGCGGACTACGAGGTTGTGCAGGTTGAGCATACCGTTGAAGCCTTGACCGAACTGCTGACCGGTGCTCAGGTGGTGTGTAACAGCGTCGGCCCGTTTGAATACTTTGGTGGTGAAGTCGTCGAGGCAGCCCTTAACGCCAACTGTCACTACA
>JBFJYC010000419.1:0-1554 GCA_041622815.1 Spongiibacteraceae bacterium
ACGCAGGAAAAACTTTGGTGACGCTGGGGTTGTTGCAAGCTGCAGCGGACCAGGGGTTGCGCACACTGGCACTGAAGCCGGTCGCCGCCGGCGGTGTTGAAACCGCCGACGGTCTGCGCAATGAAGACGCGTTATTACTACAGCAAACCATTACCGAGCCGCTGAGTTACGAGGCGCTGAATCCGGTGTTGCTGCCGGAGCCCTTGTCGCCGCATATCAGTGCCGCCCGGGCCGGCCGCAGTCCCCGCGCCGAGCAGGTTGCGGGCTATTGCGCCGGTGTGCTGAGCAAAAAAGCGGATTTGCTGTTGATGGAGGGCGCCGGCGGCTGGCGGGTACCGCTGAATGACCGCGAACTGATGTCGGCGCTACCCCGCTGCCTGCATTTACCGGTGATATTGGTGGTCGGCCTGAAGCTGGGCTGCCTGAATCATGCATTACTTACCGCCGAGGCTATCCGCAATGACGGTTTAACGCTGGCCGGTTGGGCGGGCTCAGTGATCGATCCGGCCATGAGCGCCGTAGAAGAGAATATCGCCTCGCTGCAGGCGGCGCTGGGCGCGCCCTGTCTGGGTATTGTCCCACGACTGGACTCTGCAACCGGGGCCACGGCCGCCGTATATCTGGATATTTCGCCGTTGCTTGCCGAGGTAGGCGGCCGCAAGTAATCAGCGAATATTTTGCGCTATAATTCGCGGCCCTTTTTGCACATCACTGCAGCACCATCTACCGGAGTTCCCGCAATATGTCCGATTACAAAGCCCCTGTTAAAGATATGCAGTTTCTGCTGCGCGAAGTGTTCCGCGTCGACGAGTTGTGGGCGTCGATGCCCGCCACCGCGGAAATTAACGGCGAGCTCGCCGATGCGGTGATTTCCGAGGCCGCGAAACTGTGTAGCGGTGTGATCGCGCCGATTAACCGCAGCGGCGATGAAGAGGGTGTGCATTGGAGCGAAGACGGTATCACCACGCCGGCGGGCTTTGTCGATGCTTATCGCCAGGTCGGTGAGGGTGGCTGGGTCGGTCTTACCGGCAGCGCCGAGTACGGCGGCCAGCAAATGCCGAAGATGCTGTCAGTGCTGTTTGAGGAGATGCTCGCCTCGGCCAATATGTCGTTCTTTCTGTACCCGAACCTGACCATGGGCGCGACGCTGGCGATGGAGTCACATTGCTCGCCGGAATTAAAAGCAATTTATCTGCCGCCCATGTATGAGGGCCGTTGGGCCGGCGCCATGGATCTGACCGAGTCCCATGCCGGTACCGATCTGGGCATGATTAAAACCAAGGCCGTACCACAGGCCGATGGCAGTTATTCCATCACCGGCACCAAGATTTTTATTACCGCCGGCGATCACGACCTGACTGAAAACATTATCCATCTGGTGCTGGCAAAACTGCCGGATGCACCGGCGGGTTCACGCGGTATTTCCTTGTTTTTGGTGCCGAAAGTACTGGTTAATAAAGATGGCTCGCTGGGTGAGCGTAACGCGGTATCAGCCGGTTCGGTTGAGCACAAGATGGGTATTCACGCGTCGGCTACCTGCGTGATGAATTTCGA